>JBPOHC010000544.1:0-70352 GCA_052035985.1 Myxococcota bacterium
CTCAACGGACGCGACGTCGGAGACGCCGTGCTCTCGACCGCGATGCTCTCGATGAGCAACACCGTGGAGGTCACGCTCACCGACGCGCCCGAGGCCGCGGCGACCATCCGTGACATCACCGACACGAGCGACTGGAAGGCCCTCTTCGGCCCGCGCACGCCGTCGATCACGCGCGTCGACACCGACCCCGCGACGGGCCGCGTGAGGCTCGCGATCGACCCCGGCGGAGAGGCTCCCGCCGACGTGCGCTTCAACGTCTACCGCATGGGCACGCTCGTGGGACGCGACCTCGCGGGCACCACCACCTCGTGGATCGACCCCGACCTGCGCGACGGCGCCTCACCCGAGGCGTGCTACGTCGTCGAGACATACTTCGTCACATCGGGCAACCGCTCGCAGCGCTCGCAGCCCGCGTGCTGGTGGGGCCGCGACGGGCACCTCGCGCGCTCGGTGCTGGCGTACGACTTCGACCACGTGGGCGGCAACGCCGCGAGCGATCACGGTCGCTTTCACTACGAGAACTGGGGCGACGCGGGGCACTCGATCACGGTGCCGTACCTCCGCCCCGACGCCGCGGGAGACCACCTCATCCAGGTGATCGCGGGCAACGGGAGCGGCGGCTTCACCACGGGCGTGACGTGCGGCGTGAAGCGCGTCCGCGTGCAGGAGCTTCCCGCGGGCACCGACGTCGCGACGGGCTACGTGCTCATGCCGCAGGCGGGCGACTGGGACTCGTGGCGCGGGTCGTCGTTCGTGCGCGCGCGCCTCGACCCGACGCGCGCGTATCGCATCGTCGTCGACGGCGACGAGCGCGCGGTGAACATGTCGTCGTTCGCCCACTTCGAACGCTACACGGGCGGCACCGGCGGCCGCGGCGGCGCGTTCAACCGCGTGAACGTCTCCGAGGTGCGCGTGCTCCCGCTGCACGGCGGCTTCGGCGCGGGCGCGACGGTCGCCCTCGACGGAACGACCGACCTCGAAGACTTCGGCGCGGACGGGAGGGTCACCGTGGGGGCTCCGTCAGCCGACACTGACGCCGTCGCGATGCGCTTCGACGCCGGCTACCTCTACGCCGCGATGCGCGTGGGCTCGCTCGCGATGAACGACGCGCGGCCCTACGTGATCTACTTCGAGACCCGCAGCGGAGCCGACACCTTCGCGGCGCCCGCCGCGCGCCAGGGGATGTCCTATCTCGACCAGACCCCGACGGTGCCCTTCGAAGCGCAGTGGGCGCTGCTGCTGAGGAGGCGCAGCGACGCGGGCGACGGCGCGGGCCCGTACAACGGCCTCTTCCGGTGGGATGGCACCCGCTGGACGCGCGCGCTCCGCATGCAGGAGGGACGCGAGTTCTGGGTGTCGACCGACGCGTCGCGCACGCTGTCGGTGAGGCTCCCGCGGGCGCAGCTCGGGTCGCCCACACGCGTACGCATCGCGGGCCACGCGGTGCAGGGCGGGGGCTTCTACAACGCCGCGATCCCCGCGACGCACCAGCCCTGGACCGCGGGCCGCGCGACGGGCTTCTACGAGGTCGAGCTCGCGTCTCCGACGGCCGCGCGCACCTGGACGCCGCGCTGACCCTCAGCGCCGCGTGTCGGCGTGGTGCGGCGCGCGATCGTCGACCGCGTCGCGTCGAGGCTCGCGCCGGACGGCGCCCACGAACGCGGGGATCCACGCCTCGATCGACGCCCCCGCGCCGAGCGTCGACGTGACCTCGAGGCGCCCTCCGCGTTCGAAGAGCCGCTGCGCCAGCGTCGAGAGTCCGCCCTCCGTCGGCCCCGATTCGAAGGGCCTCGCGAAGCCGCCGGGGCCGCGGCTGGTGTCGCGCGCCCTGAGGGTCACGCCGCCGCCCGAGGCGTCGATCTCAAGCGAGACCTCGCCCTGGTCCACGCCTCGGAGCGCGTGCGTGAGGAGCCCGTCGACCGCGGCCTCGAGGAGCGACAGGTCGATGTCGACCGCGGGTGCGGCGTTCGCGGCGAGCACGACGCGCGTGTGGGTCCCCCTCGGCGACGCCATCCGCCGCAGGAGCCACGACGTGCGGTCCGCGAGCTCCGAGAGCGCGACGCGCGTGGGACGCTCCGCGAAGCGCGGGTTCGAACTCCGCGCGAGGATGCGCTGCACGCCGGAGACGAGCTCCGTGATCCGCTCGATGGCGCGTCGCACGAGGGCGATGTCGGCGCGCACGTCGCGGGGCTGAAGCTCCTCGCACTCGCGCAGAAAGTCGCCGCAGATCGCGAGCCCCGTGATCCACGGCATGGCGTCGTGGAGGGCCGTCGCGAGCTCCGTCGTCGCCGCGTTCGTGCGGGGCGTCGCGCGGTCGCCGTTGAGGCCCTCGCGCGCGCCGTCGGCGTCGAGCACCGCGCGCACCTTGCAGCGCACCTGATCGAGCATGCCGAGCATGTCGGACATCACCTCGCGGCAGTCAGCGGGCGTGTCGGGCGAGAGCCGCGAGGCGAGGTCGGGCAGCACGAGGTCGAGGGCCATGAGCCTGCTCGAGATGTCGTTCACCGCGGCCGAGACGCGGAGCCGCTGCGACGTGCTCTCGTCGATCTCGGGCGCGTCGCGCAGGGCCGTGGCGCGCTGCGGCGCCGACGCGGGGATGCGCTCGAGGACGAGCAGGGCCATCTCGCGGGCGTCGTCGCTGTCGCTGTGGAGCGCCACGCGCTGGACGCTCTCGGTCATCGCGGCGCCGAGGTGGACGAGCGCCCACCCGGCGTTGGAGCGCACGAAGAAATCAGGGTCGTCGAGGCCCGCGAGGAGCGCGGGGACGGCCTCGGGCGTGCGGAGCTGATCGATGGCCCAATAGGCCGCCGCGCGGACGTCCGCGCTCACGGAGCGCGTGAGGGCGCGCAGCGGGGCGAGCGTCGTGGGGTCGCGCTCGCGGGCGCACCTCCGCGTCGCGCGGATCTGCCGTGCCGTATCGTCGCTCGCGAGGTCTGCGAGAGTCGAGTCGTCCATGAAATCCCCCCCTGGTGTTGCGACCACGATACCTGAACTCACGAGGCGGGGAGCAAGGGCTCCGCGGAGGAAAATGACGGTCGTCACCTCCGGAGAGAGCCTTTGATCGGTGGTGAATCAGGGGTTGAAGAAGGCGTCGAGGAGCCGTCGCGCGATGGAGAATCGCGGAGGCAGGACGGGCAGCGCGTCGCGCGTGAACCAGCGCGCGTCTTCGAGCTCTCCGTCGAGGGGGCGCGGCTCGCCCGCGCTGTGCCGCGCGGTGAATCCCACCATGATCTGATGGGGAAAGGGCCACGGCTGGCTGCCCGCGTAGGCGACCTCCGAGAGCTCGACGCCGGTCTCCTCACGGGCCTCGCGTCGCACGCAGTCTTCGAGCGTCTCGCCGGGCTCGACGAAGCCCGCGACGAGGCCGTAGCGCCCCGCGGGCCACGAGGGCTGCCGCGTGAGGAGCACGCGCCCGTCGCCGTCGTAGATGAGCGCGATCGTGCAGGGTGAGACGCGCGGGAACCAGTCGTGGCGGCACGCCTCGCAGCGTCGCGCGCGCCTCGTCGCCTCGGGCGAGAGAATCGTCGCCGCGCCGCACTCGCCGCAGTAGCGCGTGGTGCGGTCCCAGTGGCGGATCTGGGAGCCGTACGCGGCCATCGACTGCTCGGCGTCGCGGAGGAGCGCGAAGGCGCCGCGCAGTCCCTCGGCGCGCACGCCCTCGGGGAGCGCGACGCCCGCCGCGACGACGCCCACGTAGGCGGGGCGTCCGTCGACGCGGCCGAGCGCGTGGACGTCGGCGGGCGCGAGCTCGCTCGCGATGCGCTGTGATGGGAGGGAGCAGGCGCCGTCGCGCGCTGCGAGGAGCAGCTCATCGCCGCGCAGGAGCACCCACGCGGCGTCGTCGGCGATGACGTCAGGGACCCGCTCGCACGAGGGCTCGAAGCCGTCGGGCGAGGGGGCCGTGATGGGCTTCACGCGGAGGCCGCGCGCGCGTGCTTCTCGATGAGGCGACCGACGCCGGGGACGGCGGCCTCGACGTGCTTCTTCGCCTCGGGGCGCAGCTTCTCGTAGGCGCTCTTGAGCGTGGTGTGGCGGGTGACGCGGGCGCGGCCGTCGGTGATGGCGAGGAGCGCGTCGGCGACCTCGGACTTGCGCCCCGTGAGGTAGTCGGCGATCGAGCGTCCGCCCGCCTTCGTCGCGTGGTCCTGGTAGAAGGGATCGAGGCGCGTCGCGAAATCGTCGAGGAGCCCGTCGATGGTGTCGGGGATGATCCCGGGGCGGAACGACTTGACGACCTTGAAGGCGCCCTTGATGGCGAGGCCCGAGAGGCCGCCCTTGGAGTCGACTTCGGCGTCGAGCAGCGCCTCGGCGTCGCGCACCACCTCGCGGCGCCGCGAGGGTTCCGTGAGCACTGAATAGAGATCTGCCATTGGGTTTCTCGTCTTCGGGGTTGAAGCGCGGCGCTCCCGGCGAGGCCGCGCGGAGAGGTCTCGCCTCGATCAGTGGTGCCAGGGCACGTCGAGGCCGTTCGCGGAGCCCATCTCGTAGCGCACGACGCCCGAGCCCGTGGCGATGTAGATGTCGCTGCACGAGAGCGCGCCGACGCCGAACTCGACGTTCGCGGGCGCCGAGAGCCCCGTGAGGAGGTCCTCGGAGGTCGACCCGTCGGGGGCGATGCGCACGAGGCGTCCGGCGCGCTGGTCGGTGACATAGGCCGCGCCCGCGGCGTCGAACGCGAGCCCGTCGAGGTTGCCGAGGCCGGTGATCACGCTGGCGCGCGCGGTCTCCATCCCGTCTTGCACGGTGAGGCGGTAGAGCGTGCCGCGGGCGTAGCTGTCGACGTAGAGGTCGCCGTTGTAGAACGCCACCCCGTTGGCCTGCGAGATGGTCGCGGTGGTGACCTGCGTGCGCATCCCGTCGGGGCCGACGCGCCACACGTGACCGCCGCCGAAATCGCTGTAGTAGAGGTATCCGTCGGGGCCCATGGTGAGGCCGTTGGGCTGCCCCGCGCCCGAGAGGAGCACCGTCGCCGTCGGCGGATCGGCGCTGAGGTCGACCATGTGGATCGATCGCGTGGCGGGGGAGCCCGCGTAGAGGCGATTGCGCGCGGCGTCGAGCGCGAGGCCCCACATCGTGGTCGCGCCCGTGACGCGGACCCAGGCGCCGGTGCGGGTGCCCTCGGGGGTGATCCGTCCGATCGCGCTGGCCTGGCTGTAATAGATCGTCCCGTCGGCGGCGATCACGAGGCCCTCGGTGCCGCTGGTGCCCGAGAGCGCGGGGCGTCCGCTGCCGCAGCGCACGCTGGGGGCGTCGGCGGGCGGCGCGTCGGCGCGTGCGTCGGCGGAGGCGTCGGAGGCCGCGTCGCTGTCGACGTCGGAGGCCGCGTCATTGCCGCTCACATCGACCGGAGGAACGTCGGTGGGCGTCGGGGTCGAGGTGTTGTCGCCGCAGGCCGCGAGCGAGGCGCAGAGCGCGAGCACGAAGGAGTTGCGCATCATCAGGGGGCGGCGGTTTTCGCCCCATTCTCGATGGAAAGCAAGGGCGAGCACCGTTGCTTCAGGGCGCGTGATGCCGGTACCCTCGCGCCCACGATGACTCGAGTGACTTCTCTTGCGTGCCTCTTGCTGGTCGCCGCGTGCTCGCGCTCGACGCCCCCTCGCGCTCGCCCCGCAGCGCGCGCTGTTCCCGTCGCGGCCTCGCGGCCCGCGCCTGAGCCGACGCTGGCCCCGCTCCCCTCGATCGACGAGCACGAGGCCGAGGAGCAGCGAGAGATCATGAACGCCATCCAGGGGATGTCGGCGTTCGCGCCCACGGCCGAGGGCCTGCGCGGCTTCGTCGCTGCGCTCGCGCACGAGTCCGCGGCGCACGACCGCGAGGGCATCGAGCGCATGGAGCGCGAGATCGTCGCGGACAACGCCCGCTTCGAACTCGCGATGGACTTCGAAGGCGCGCGCGCTCTCCGCGACCGCGTGGTGCCGACGATCGAGCCGGGCGTTCGCGCGCTCGAGGCGCAGCTCGCGGCGCTCCGCGCGCCGCTCTCGGTGTCGGTGACCTCGGCGCTCGGGCGCGAGCTCGCGAGCGGAACGGCGCGAGGCTTCAACCCCGCGATGGCTTCGGTGAGCTCGCACCTCCGTAACAGCGTGAGGTACCACCGCGTCGAGGTGACGGGCGCCGACGGCGGCCGCGTGGTGATCGAGCCGATGGCCTTTCTCGGCGGCCGCTGGACGTGGCTCGGCGAGCCGTGGTCCGCGGTGGCGCCTGTGATTCCTGCGGGGCCTCCCGCGGTCGGGCCGACGGCCTCTCGCTGACGACCGGAGCGGCTCGATGACGGCTCCCCAACAAGCTCCGCGGCTCACGACGATGCGAGTCATCTGGGGGGCGCTCTGCTTCTCGGTGGTGCTCTACCCGCTGATCCTGGTGGCCTCGGGCCACGCGGAGCCCGCGCAACGACAGCCCGAGTCGTCGTTCGTCATGATCCTCACGGTCATGGCGCTCCTCGTCTCGGCGCTCAGCGTCGTGATGCCGAAGCTGCTCTTCCCGCAGATGGCGCGGGGCCGCGCGCGGCTGCTCATCAGCGAAGATCGGGCGATCACCGACCAGGGCCAGCACGGCTTTCGCGACGTGGCGAGCTCGGTGCTGACGCGCACCTTCAACGACCCCGTGGCCGCAGAGAACGCCGCGTTCGGGGTGTATTTCACGCGCCTCGTCCTCGAGCTCGCGCTCGCCGAGGCCGTGGCGAACTTCGGCTTCGTGCTCGCGTTTCTGGGGCTCGGGTTGAAGTCCTCCGCGCCCTTCTTCGCGGTGGCGCTGGTGCTGCAGCTCGCGCGCTACCCCACGCGCGACACGGTGCTCCGAGCGTTCGAAGAGGCGCTCGGGGCGCGCTTTCCGGGGTCTCGCACGGAATGACCCGCCTCGCGCTCTGCCTCGCGCTCACGGCCTTCGCATCGCGAGCGGGCGCGCAGGTGCCGTCCACCGAGCAGCGCACGGCAGAGCAGAGCGAGCGTGAGGTCTGCGATGCGGCGCAGGCCCTCATCACCGGCCACCATCTCGCGGACGCGCGCGCGCTCCTCGACGAAGAGATCACGCGACGCTCGCTCGACGCGACCTCGACGCATCCCTTCGCGGTGCTCCGCCGCCTCGTCGACGCGATGGATCGCGCGTCGGCGCCTGTACTCCCGCCGCCTCCTCCGCCCCCCGTTGCGGCGCCGCCCCCTCCGCCTCCACCCGCAGGGCGCGACGATCGCACGGGCCTCGAAGCCGCCGCGCTCTACGCCACGACGATGAGCTACGGGCTCGCGACGGGCGCGTGGCTCGACGCGCAGCTCGAGATCACGGACCTCAAGGCGATGCCCTGGCTTCCGCTCGTCGGGGTCGGCGCGGGCGCCGTGGCCGCGTACCTCGCGGACAACCCTCGCTCGGTGAGGAGCGGCGTCCCGACGGCGCTGGGCGCGGGGCTCACGCTCGGCCTCCTCGGCGGCGCGTCACTCGGGCTCCAGGGCTGGCGCGCGGGTCAATGGGGCGTCCCCACGATGTCGACGGTCGCGTGGGCGGGCGCGACGCTCGGCCTGGGCGCTGGAATCGGTCTCGCTGCGCTCACGAACCCGCGCCCCGCGACGAGCTCATTCATCTTGTCAGGAGGCTTCTGGGGCACGGTGCTCGGCTTCATGACCGGCTACGCAACCGGAGACGACGACCACTTCGGTAGCTTCGCCCTCGGCGGCGAGGCTGTCGGCATCGCGGCCGCGGCGGCGACGGCGGGCCTGCTCCGCCCGACCCACGCGCAGGTGCGATGGATGGACCTCGGCGCGCTCACGGGCGCGCTCGTCGGGATGGGCGTCGGGCTCCTGTTGCTCCGTGACGAGCGGGCTCCCTTCGCCGCGGCGGTGGAGCTCGGGACGCTGGGCGGAGGCGTCGCGGGCTTTCTCTTCGGCGCGTCGCGGGAGTCGTCATCGCGCGGCGCTTCGGGACCGCGGCGCGGCCTCGCGTGGTCGCCCTCGGTGCTGCCCGTCCAGGGGGGAGCGCTCGTCGCGCTCTCGGTGATGTGAGCGGCCCCGAGACCTCCGCGACGAAGCCCGGTCGATCGATGGCGAAGACCATGATCCAAGGGGATTCGCGATGACGAGGACGCCCGGCACGAGGCGCAAGGTGCACGTCGAGCCTCGCACGCTGCCGCCGGAGCGGCCGGGGCCTGAGGGCGGCGTGCGAGACGCGACGCGCAAGGCTCGCACGGCGGCGCTCGCGACGGCGGCGCTGCGGCTCTTTCTCGACCGCGGCGTAGAGGCCGTGACGATCGACGAGATCGCGTCGCGCGCGGGTCTCGCGAAGGGCACGTTCTACACGTACTTTCGCGACAAGGGCGACGTCGTCGAGGCGCTGCTCGCGCCGGTCGCCGCGACGATCCGAGGCGCATTCGATCGGTGCGAGGCGACGCTCCGCGAGGCGCACGACCCCGCGGGGCTCATGGGCGCGTATCAAGACCTCGCCGGCTCGCTCGCCGATGCGCTCGCGGAGCACCAGGGGGTCGCGCTGCTCTACCTCCAGGAGTCTCGGATGCCGGCCGTCGGAGCGCGCGCGCCGGTCGCCCTCTTCGCCCGCGAGGTGAGGGAGCGCGCCGTGGTGCTGACGCTGGCCGCACGCGCTCACGGCCTTCTCCGCGCGCTCGACGCCAGGGTCACGGCCAACGCGGTGGTGGGCGCGGTCGAGACGCTGGTGTTCCTCGCGCTCTCGGGCGAGGACCTGGGCGCGCCCGAGGAGGCCAGCGCGGCGCTCATCGAGCTGATGCTGCACGGCGTCGCGTCGACGCTCTGAACGCGGAGCGGTCTGACTGCGCGCCTCGCGTTGCGCGCTTCGAAATGACGAAACCCCGCGCGGGATGAACCGGCGCGGGGCCTCGTGACTGGGATGAACGTTGATGTGAGGCTGTGGCCTCAGATCAGCGCTGCGCGTCCCAGGTGTCCTCGTGCGTGACGCCGCCGTTGGTGAAGGTCCACGAGATCGTGTGGAACACGAACGAGACCTCCTCCAGGGGGGGCTCGGTCGAGGTCGCGGGGACGATCGTGTCGGGCGACCACTGCTTCTGGCTCGCGACGCGGCCCTGCTTGATGCTGACCGTGTAGAACTGCTCGGTCGTGCCGTCGCCCGTGGGGTTCGGACGGAAGAACTTGAAGTCGCCGTCGATCACGGCGTTCTCGACGAGCGCCTTGGCGATGAGGGGCGTGCTCTTGTCGATGCGCTTGCGGATGAGGAGGGGCTCGTACTGACGGCGACCCGTCGCCATGCCGCTGCCGGCCTCACGCGCCGTCTGGACCGCCTGCTCGTAGTACACGCACTCGATCGAGTTCTCGCGACCGAGGCTCGTCTGCGTGCTCTGACCCTGGATGTCCGACCCATTCGCCTTCAGATACAGGTGTACGGTCTCAGCCATGATGTCTCTCCGGTGAGCAGCGGCCGCGACGGTCGACTTCAGGTGTCTCCCCCGTCAACCCTTCGGGCCTTCTCTGCGTGGCGCTCCCTTGTGCAGTCGGTGTGCCGTCGAATCGTCAGGCCATCGACCCGGTGATTCTCGTCAATCAACGGGGTTTTCGATCGTTTCGGGCAGGTCAGAAATTGGACTGCTTGCCAATGTTGGACGTCAGTCCAAAATGCCTTTGGCGTGTTGTCCAACGCCCCGCGATTGACCCATCGGAGGCACCCCCAGAACGCGGCTTGCGTGGGCTACCGGGGGAAGCACCCGTAGGCGCTGCTCGACAGGCCGATGGGGAGGCATCGCTCCTGGGGGTTGCAGTCGGCGTCGCTTCGGCAGCCCATGCGCTGAACCTGTTGTGCCCATTGTCCGATGTGGTTGCCCGACCCGAGGTCTTGAAAGGGCAACCAGAAGGCGGTCGCGCTCGGGTCACCCGCACGGTTGGGTCTGAACGCCGCCATCCAGAGCTGCGCGGTGCGCTGATCCGCCATGCGCGACTGCTGCTGGAGCCGCAGGCCGTAGTCCCTCCGCGACGAGAAGGTGATCCAGAGGATCGGCTCGCCCTGCCAGAGCTGCAGGAAGGGCGCGAACTTGGGCCACGAGTTCCCGAGGTCGCCGCGGTCGTCGGCGGCCGCGAGGGGCACCGGGGCGCCGCCCGCCGCGCGCACGGCCCAGAGGTGCGCGTCGATCGCGTTGTACGACGCGCCGCCGCTTCGATTGAAGACGATCCAGCGGTCGTCGGGCGCGAAGCTCGGGTAGTAGTTGTTCTCGTTCGACGCGGCGTTGATGAGCGTCGTGGGGGCGCCGAACGCGGAGCCCGTCCAGCTCATGAGCAGCAGGTCGCCCGGCGCGCCGTGACCCGGCTGACCGAAGAGCGAGAGACCGCCGCGCTGACGCGCGAACACCACCGTGCGACCGTCGCGCGACCAGTCGGGCATCGAGCCGCGGTTGTCAGCGGGCAGGCCCGGCGCGGGCGCGAACGACGAGCCGTCGTAGAGCGACATGCGCGCCCCGTCTGACGTGAGGAGGCGCGTGTTGTCAGGGGAGAACGTCCCGAAGTTGGCGCCGAACTCGCCGGACAGCGTGGCGCGCGAGGCCACGTCGTAGACGCGCGTGATCGCGGGGCCGGGGATGAACCTCCCGACCGTCGCGCGAGAGCCGTCGCGCGAGAGCACGTGGCAGCCCATGCAGTTGATCGGGTCGCCGCGGAGGTACGCCTCGGGGCGCGCGCCCGCGCGGCCGAACTCGAAGCGGAGGATCGTCCCGCTCGCGGCGTTCCAGTAGTAGAGCCCGCCGCGGACGTCGGTGTTGGTGACCGTGACCGCGCGCGTGGCCGAGCGACCGAAGCGTCCGCCCGTGCCCGAGGTCCCGCGCACCGTGAGGGTCACCACGCCCGAAGGCTGCGCGACGCGCGCGAGCTCGCCGTACGCGCGCTCGTCGAGGGCCACGGTGCATCCGCCTCCGACCGCGTTGCACGGCGTGTAGAGGCGGAGCAGCCCGCGGTCGCCCTGAAAGCTCACTTCGAAGAGGTCGTTGCCCGTCCCGGGGCGGTAGTGAACCTCGAAGCCCGTGAGGTTCGGCGGGAGGATCACCCCGTCGCCCGGGTACACGATCGTCGGCGCGCGTGAGGTGTCCTCGGTGCCGCCGAAGCGCCCCGACGCGTCCGCGGGCGCGCTGCCGAGCGAGATGTCGGTGTTGTGAGGCACCGGGTCGAAGCCGTCGCGGGGCGGGTCCCACGCGTCGCCGAGCATCACGGGCGTCACGTCGCGAACGCCCGCGTCCATCACCACATCGGGGGCGGCGGGCGCGTCGAAGATCCACACGTCGCGGGGCGCGGCGACGTCGGGCGTGGTCGCGACGTCGAGGGGTGCGGGAACGTCCCTCGGCGCCGACACATCGGGCGCGACGGTCGTGTCGCGCGCGACCACATCGACGGAGGCGTCGCGCGCCCCCGTGTCTCTCACGCCCGTGTCTCGCACGGTCACCACGTCGACGCGCGCGGATGCGTCGACGGGCTTGCCCGTGGGAGGCGTGGCCTCCCCCGCGGCGCATGCTGTGAGCGAGAGGAGCGCGAAGGCCGTCGCAGCGCGAAGCATCGCGCGCGAGGATATCAAAAACCGTGGCGTCGTCGCGGCGCGAAGGTCGCTACTCGACCATGCCCACGACGTTGCCAGCGCGTCGCGCGTCGGCGACGGCGGTCTTCACGTCGTCGAACACCTTGCGCGCGTCGCCGAGGCCGCGGAGCGCGAAGTCGGGCTTCTCGGCGCTGCTCGTGAACACGCGAATCGTGGCGAGGCCGAGCATGCGTTCGGCGACGCCCTGTTCGAACTGCACGTCGCGCACGCGCCAGAGCTGATGCGTGTCGATCGTGCGCGAGAGGAGCCCCGTCTCGACGTCGATGGAGCGCGTGGTGATACGGTACGAGGTCGACCGTCGGCTGAGCTCGGTGTGCGCGAGCAGCGCGAGCGCCGCGATGCCGAGCACGGCGAAGGGGATCAGCGACCAGGTCCACTCCCAGGCGAGCGCGAGGTGGGCGACGAGGGGCAGCGCGAGACCGAGGGACATGAGGAGCGCGGCCGCGGCGTAGCGCGCGAAATACGACTTCCAAGAGGGAGCGCCCGCGTAGAGGACCGCGGGGGCGTCGTGGGAGCCGGGCGGAGGCGCCGCGCCGTTGAGCATCGACCCGCAGTGCCGACACTTGATCGCGGCCTCTTGGATCTCCTCGGCGCAGTAGGGGCACTTCTTCATGGGCGCGACGATACCCCGAGCGCGCGCTGTCACACAGTGCTTCGCGCGCTCGGAGCGTCGCGTCTCTCAGCGGCGGGGGCGTCGGCGACGCGACACCGCGACGACACCCAGGGCCAGCGCGCAGAGTCCCGAGGCACCCGTCGCGCGAGACCCCTCCGCGGAGCACTGGCAACCGGGGCGTTGCGGGGGGAGCACCACCACGTCGCTGTCGTTGCTGGCCACGTCGGCGCGCGCGGCGTCGGCCACATCGCGCGGGACGTCGACGCGGTTCACGTCGGTGACGGCCCCGTCGCGCGGAACGCTCGCGTCGACCGTCGCGCCAGCGTCGGGTGTGCTCATCGCGGTCGCGACGCACTCGCCCATGCGGCAGACCTCTCCGCTCGGGCAGAGGCGCGTGTCGGGACCCGTCTCGCAGCGGTCGCGGCACTGTCCCCCGCGGCAGTACATCCCCGTCGGGCAGGTGATTCCAGCGCAGTCGTCGGTGGTGCAGTAGCCGTCGGGCTGACACGACTGACCCGCGGGGCAGGGGGTGCACTGGCAGCCGGGCACGCAGAGACCCGACGCGGGGTTGCAGACCTCCATGGGGTTGCAGGTGACGCCCGCGCAGGGGTCGGCGCAGCGGCCCGCGCGGCAGATCTGTCCGACGGGGCAGGTCACGCCCGAGCAGGGCTCGACGCAGTTGCCTCCGGCGCAGCGCTGTCCGACGGGACAGTTGCGGTCGATGCACGAGGTCTCGACGCAGATGCCCGCGGCGGTGCACGTGCGACCGGGGAGGCACCCGAGCTCCGCGGAGCACCGCTCGACGCACGACCCTCGCTCGCAGACGTAGTTGGTCGGGCAGAGCGAGGTGCCGTCGTCGACCATGCCGTCGCAGTCGTCGTCGTAGCCGTTGCAGCGCTCGTCGCGCGGCATGTTCACCTGGCGGCAGGCCGTGCTCGTGCCCGAGCAGATGTTGATGCCGTTGGCGCACGCGCCCTGCTGACCCGCCACGGTGCAGGGCGTACCGCCGCCAGCGCAGCCGCGTTCGAGCACGCCGCCGCGGATCTGGAAGCGCCAGAGGCCGGGCGATCCGCCGGGGACGTTGGTGTTGCGGCACACGTCGAGGATGGCCATCGAGCGCGACATGGGGAGCGCCACGTAGTTGCGCAGGTCGCCCGCGTCGAAGCCCACCTGGGCGGGCGTTCCGCCGACGCCGCCGGTGCCGCCCGAGGCGTCGCCCGTGGTCCACTGGCAGCGGTTGTAGCGGAACTCCACGTCGAAATCGCCCGTGGTCGCGCAGGTGTTGCTCGTCGTCATGATGAGCTGAAAGTCGTTCTGACGGTCGTCGTGCGAGCTGTAGTAGCCGACGTTGTTCCAGGTCACGACGACGCGGTTGGGCTCGACGTAGAAGCAGATGTTGTTGCGCGAGGGCTGGCCTCCGCCGCGCGTGTCGACGTCGCCCCACCAGGGCGCGATCATGGGCTGCATCGCGACGGGGAACGGCGCCGGCGTGAACTGCGCGAGCGCGCCGCGGAAGGTGATGTTCCCGTTGGTGTTCACGTACATCGCCCGGTACGTGTTGCCGAAGAAGTTGAGCCCCGTCGGAAAGGCCCGCGAGATGTCCACCGGCACCGCGGGGAAGCCCGTCGTCGGAGGCGGTCCTGCGTAGGAGCCGTCGTCGTTCGGGTGCAGGCAGTTCTGCGGCAGGCCGTAGCCCGTCGGCCCGCCGAAGCCCGTGAGCAGCGGCACCGCCGAGGCCACGCTCGCGTTGACCAGCATCCACGTGAGAGGGAGCGAGGCGCAGAGCGCCCTCCCAAAGAATCCGCGCGCGCTCATCGTATCGACTCTCCGTCGGGGGCGTCGCTGCCCGACCGCCCCGAGTGGCGACGGGTCCTGCGCGCTCCGTGTGAGTGGATTGTCCGACGGTCGTCGGGCTCGTTCAGAAATGTGATGGAGGGGCGACGGCGCCGCGCGGAGGCTTCAGCGGCAGACGGAGTTCACGCAGGTCGCGCCGCCCGCGCAGTCGGCGCTGCGGGCGCACTGCGGGTTCTGCTCGATCGCGTTGGTGCACAGGCGCGCGCTGTCGCAGACGTCGAACGCGACGTCGATGCGCTGGCACTCGATCGAGGTCCCGCCGGGGCACGCCGCGCGGCAGATCCCGTTGCGGCACACGCTCCCGGGCGCGCAGTCAGCGTCGCGCGCGCAGAGGGCCGCGGGGCGCGTCTCGGGCGTGCACACGGTCGACACGCAGGTGAAGCTCGTCGCGCACGCGGCGCCGTCGGCGCACGACACCGCGCATCGACCGGCCACGCAGACACCGCGCGCGCCGCAGTCCGTCGCGGTCACGCAGGCTCCGCCCGCGGTCACTGCCTCTCGACACCAGCCGCCCACGCACGCGAACGCGCCCGGACACACCGTCGCCGCGCCGCACGGAATGAGGCACCTGCCGTCGACGCAGTCACGGCCTCCGGCGCAGTCGCGGGCGAAGGCGCAGGTCTCTGACGAGGCGACGCAGCGCCCGCCGAGGCATCGCTCGCCAGACCGACACGCGGCGTCGGTCGCGCAGGCGATCGGCGTGACGCAGAGGCCCGCGCGGCACACGAGGCCCGCCCCGGCGAGGGCGCAGTCTCCGTCGACGGCACATCCCGCGTGAGCGTCGGTCGGAGCAGCGTCGGTCACGGCCGCTTCGGGCGCAGCAGCATCGGTCACGGCCGCATCGGGCGCAGCAGCATCGACCGGCGTCTGCGCGCCGTCAGCGCTCGCGCTCGCGTCGCTGGTGGCGCTCGCGGCGTCGTTGTCATCGCATCCGCATCCGGCGCCGGTCGCGTCGCCGCGTCGAGGGTCGCGACCGTCGCGACCGTCGCGACCGTCGCAGTCGCGATCTCCCATGTGACAGGCAGCGAGCGTCGCCGCGACGAGCGACGCGATCATCCATACGCGCATGATGTTCTCAGAGCCTCCTGCGGTCTCGCGCCGTGACGTCCGGCGTCGTCTCGCACGAGGTCGATCGTCGCGAGGCCGCGGCGACCTTCACGACATTTCTGTCGCTCCATGAAGTTCGTCGCGAGCGCGTTTTCGATGAAGGATCGGGGCCGTCGCGACGATCTATCGCGAACGACCCATGCGCACCTCCGCCCTGATCGCCCTGCTCCTCGCCCCGGCGCCTGCGTTCGCGCAGGGCGTGGCCGCGCGTTGCGCGCCGCGGGTCGAGGCCACCGCGGCCGTGTCTCCCTCGGTGGTCGCGCGTCTCACGGCGGCGGTTTCGACGGGCGCGCAGGTCGCCTCGGGGCCCTGTCCCACGGTTCGCTTCGACGTGGTCGATCACCGGCTGGTGATGACCGTGGTGCTCGACGACGGGCGCCAGGTCGCGCGGGTGCTTCCCTCTCAGAACGACGCGCTCCCCACGCTGGTGGCGCTGCTCGCCACGCCTCCGATCCCCGAGGTCGAAGCGATCGACGACGGTGACGCCGCGCCGCCGCCTCCCGCCGTCGCGCCGCCGCCGCCCCCTGTCGTGGCGCTCGTCGTCGCGAGCGAAGCGACCCCCGTGCTTGCGGCGCCTCCCGCGGTCACTCCCGCGGCGCCTTCGCATCGCGCGCTGCGGCTCGGACTGAGCGGCGGCGTCGGACGCGTCGATCACGCGGGGCTGATGCGGGCCTCGCTCGACGTCGAGCTCCTCCACGATCGCTGGGTGCTCGGCCTGCGGGGATCGTACGACCGCGCGCGGATCGACGATCACAGCGCGCCGGGCGCCGCGGCCACGCTCTCGCTCCGCCCGCGGTGGACGCTCGGACGCTTCGAATTCGATGCGGGTCCGGCCCTCGGCGCGCGCTGGATCTTCGGTGATTCCTCGCGGGGCGGCCTGACGCTGCGCGCGGGCGCGGAGGCTTCTGTCGCGGTGTCGCTCGGGTCGCGGTGGTCGGTGTTCGCGCGCGTCGATGGCGGCGCCGAGTTCTCGATGCGTGGTGAGACTCGCACGACGCGCGACGGGCGGCAGCGACACGACGACGAGGCCGTGTTCGCGTGGGGCGCAGCGCTCGGCGTGCGGTGTGAGGTGTGGCGATGACCCGCGCGGCGCTTCGAAGCGTCGACGCGCAGGGAGCCGTCGAGCGCGAGGACGGCGACGCTGTCTTGCGGCGCCTCGGTGACGGAGACGCGACCGCGCTCGGCGTGGCCTTCGATCGCTACCACCGCGACGTCTACAATTTTCTCGCGCGGCTCCGGGGGAATCGCAGCGACCTCGACGACCTCGTGCAGATGACCTTCCTCGCGCTCCCCGCGGCGGCGGCGCACTTCGACGGGCGGGGGACGCCGCGCTCCTTCGTGCTCGGCGTGGCGTTTCAGGTCGCGCGTCGCGAGCGCCGCAGGGTGTTCCGGCGCTTCGCGCTGTGGATGGCCCGCGAGGCCGACGTCGACGTCCCGACGGCGCCGCCAGACCCCGAGCGCAGCGTGCTCGAGCGCGAGTCGATGGAGCGCCTCGAAGGCGCCCTCGCGAAGCTCCCCGACGCGCAGCGCGAGACCTTCGTGCTCGTCGAGGTCGAGGGGCTCAAGGGCGAGGAGGCCGCGCGCATCCTCGACGTGCCCGTGAACACCGTGTGGACGCGCCTCCACCACGCGCGCCTCGCGCTCCGCGAGAAGCTCCGCCCGCGAGGTGAGCGATGAGCGAGTGCGTACGAGCCCCCGAGCTCGAGGCCGCCCTCGACGGACGCCTCGACGCCGACGCCACGCGCCAGGTCTTCGCCCACGCCCGCGGCTGCGCCCGCTGCCGAGAGGCGCGCGCGGAGCTCGAAGGGCTGCGAGACCTCGCGCGCTCGATGCCCGACGCGTCTCCCGACGCGGTGCACGCGCGCCGCGTTCGAGGCGCGATCATGCGAGACGCGCTCCTCGGTCGCCCCGCCCGTCCGCCGATGCGCCGCTTCGCGCTCATGGCCGCGGCGTGCGTCGCGCTGCTCGTCGGCGTGGGCGCGTGGGTGAAGGTCCGTCACGCTTCGAACGCCACGCTCGCGTCGACGGTCGACCCGCGTCGCGTCGACCTCGCGGGCGCCGGTTCGCTGTGGCCCGCGTCGGATGCGCGGGTGCTCGTGCGTTCGGCGGGACCGCTCACGCGCATCGAGCTCTGGCAGGGCGAGATCGTGATGCAGGTGAATCGTCGCGCTGCGGGCGAGCGCTTCGTGGTGGTGCTCTCCGACGCAGAGGTCGAGGTGCACGGCACCCGCTTCACGGTCGTCGCCGACGCGGGGCGGCTCGCGCGTGTCGATGTGGCAGAAGGCGTCGTGGCCGTACGCCACGCGGGTGATCCCGAGCGCTTTCTCAACGCGGGGACGCACCTCGTGTTGCCCGTCTCGCCGCCGAGGGATCTCGCCGCCGATGGGGCCGCCGACGAAGACCGCGCGACGGCCTCCGCGACGCCCGCGCCGACGCCCGTTCGCACGCAGCCCGCGGTCGATCCGGGGGTGTCGTTCCGCGAGGGCTCGCTCGCGTATGCGAGAGGCGATCACGCGCTCGCCGACCGCGCGCTCGGGCGCTTCCTCTCGACGGCGCCGAGGAGCGATCCCCGCCGCGAGGACGCGCGCTACCTCCGTGTGCTCTCGCTCCACGCGCTCGCACGCGTCGACGGGCTGGCGCGCGAGGCCGACGCGTACGCGAGGGAGTTTCCCGGCGGTCTTCGGAGGCCCGAGGTCGTGCTTGCGGTGGTGAGCTCGCTCGCGGGCGACGGCCGCTGCGAGGAGGCTTCTGAAGCGGCGCGCGCGCTGCCCGATGGTGCGTCGGCTCGCATCCGTGGCGCCGTTTCGAGGGCGCTCCGCTGCGAGTCCGACGCCGGGCGGTAGACGGGATCGAAGCCTTCAGGCCGTGGGGACCGACGCGCCTTCGGCAGAGAGCCGCGCGCGGACCTCGATCTCCGCGGCCACCCAGTCTTCGAGGGGGCTGCCGTTGCGAAAGCCGCGCTGCTGCGCGCGCATGTACGCCTCGCGGCGGACGATCGCTTCGAACTCTTCGCGAGACAGCGTGCGCGACGGCGGGGCCATCGCCTCGATGATCGCGGGCTCCTCGGGCTGCGTCACGGGCTGCGTCTCGGGCTGCGCCTCGGCGACCACTTCGGTCGTGACTTCGGTCGTCACTTCGGTCGCGGTCACGGGCTGCGCGGGGGCGACCTCGGTGACCTCGACGGGCGACACCGTCGACTCGATGGCTTCGGACTTCTCCGCCGGGAGCTTCGTGCGCGTGGCGCTCGACTTGCGCGAGGTCTTCGTCGCGGCGCTCTTCGTCGTGGCGGTGGTCTTGGTAGCGGTGCTCTTCTTCGACATGGGATCTCTCTCCGTACTCTCGAACCGCGCGGTGGCGCATCGCCGCCTGCGCGACGTCACGGGGGTGCTGCGCCGCGTCCTCTTTCCCGCGCGACGGGGTGCGGTGTAGACCACAACATCGCGCGCTCGTCAAAGGGCAACACGCGCTCAGGCGTGTCGCGCTCGCGCTTGACGGAGACGCACACGAAGCGCTCCGATGCGCGGCACATGTCACCCGTGAGAGATCGCTTCTGCTCGTTCTGCGGCGCCGCGTACGCCGAGCCCCTCGCGTACCCGCGAACGTGCGCCAACGCGTCGTGCGGCGTGACCGTGTGGTCGAACCCGATCCCCGTGTGCGTGGTGCTCGCGCCCGTGCGTAGAGGCGAGGCGAAGGGCCTCATCGCGCTCCGTCGCGGCATCGATCCGCGCCGCGGGATGCTCGCGCTGCCGGGAGGATTCCTCGAGGACCACGAGACGTGGCAGGGCGGCGCGGCGCGCGAGCTTCGCGAGGAGGTCGACGTGGTGATCGACCCTTCGACGCTGCGCGACTTCTGGTTCGCGAGCAGCGGACCGAAGCCCAACCGCGTGCTGCTGTTCTCCGTCGCGGAGCCCGTCGAGCTCGCGTCGCTCGCGCCCTTCACGCCCAACCACGAGACGCTCGAGCGCGGCGTCGTGTGGGGCCCCGACGGGCTCGACGAGGTGTTCGCGTTTCCGCTCCACGCCGAGGCCGCGCGGAGATGGTTCGCATCCGAACGAATCGCGGGCCCGCACGCGTGGGAGCTCGCGTGACGCTACGAGCCTGACCCGCCGGGCTTCTCCCCGCCCTGAATCTCCTTCAGCAACCGCACCATGTTCTGCGCCTCGGCCTTCTCGCCCGCGAAGTCGAGGATGCGCGCGCGGCTCTCGATGAGCGGCGTGAGCAGCTCCTGGTTGATCGTGGGGTACGCCTCGGCGCGGTATCGCACCCGTCGCGCCTCGTTCGAGAGCAACGACCACGCGGCCTCTCCGCGCGTGAGCGCCGCGCGCGCGAGCTCGCGGTCGACCTCGTGCCACGGGCCCGCGGGGCCGTACTCCGCCTGGAACTTCTTCCACGCCGCGAGCACCTCCTCGCCCGACGCGGTCCAGTGGATGAAGAGCGCTTCGAAGTGGTTCTGCGACGACATCCTCGCGACGCGTCGCGCGAGCTCACTTCGGCGATCCTCGCGCGCGTCGCGCATCGGAGGCGCCCACGAGACGATCTCGAAGAGCTCGAGCATCATCGCGAGGCGCAGCATCGACGACGAGTTGCGGAGGTGCGCCGCGAGGTCCGTCGACGCGTCGAGGCCGCGCGTGACGGTGCGCTCCTCGGCGGCCGTGAGGCGCATGCGGTGGAGGCGCTTCTCGCGGTCGGGGCGCAGCACGGGGGCGAGGTGGATTCGCTCTCCGAGGGCCGTGAGGCACTCGTCGTTCGAAAGGTCTCGAAGGAGCGGTCGGAGCCCCGCGACGACGAGGCCCGTCATGGTCTCGTGCACGGCCATCGAGAAGCCCGCGAGCTTCGCGTCGGTGAGCTCGTAGCGCCCCTCGCGCCATTGAAAGCAGCGCAGCACGCGCTGACGCTCCGCGGGGTGGAGCACGGGCGTCCCGCCGTCGATCCCGATGCGCACGACCTCCGACTCGCCGTGCAGCGACAGCGTGCCTTGGAGGTGCGGGCGCATCCCGATCTGCGACAGAAGCGCCGCGAAGGGGAGCGGACGCGCGAGCTCGGCGCTCACCGCGGCGCGCGTGAGCGGCATCGCGAAGATCACATCGAGCGACGGTGATCCGATGAACGCGCCCGCGCGAGGGAGCCTCGCGCTCGCGGTCTCGCCCTCCGCGAGCGTCGCGGGCGGGAGCGACGACGGACGCTGCGGCGGACCCGACGACGGGGCCAGCGGCGGCGTCGATGGACGCGGCGGAGGCTGCGGCGACGCGCGCGATGGAGGGATCGGCGACGGGTTCGCGCCAGGCAACGGCACGGGACGCGTGGGGACACGCGCATACGGAACAGGCGTCGGCGTGGGGTGGCGCGGGGGCGCTGGCGTCATCGCGGGCGGCGCCGTCGGTGCCGCAGGCGTCGCTGACGGCGCCGCGGGCGGCGGGATCGACGGACGCCGCGGCGGGATCGACGGCGGCGACGAGGGCGCGTGCGCTTCGAACGACGAGAGGTCCGGCGGCGACGCGTGACGCAGCGAAGCGGGAGGGGGCGGCGGCGATGACGGCGGCGCCCACGACGGCGGCGACGACTGCGCGGGCGCGCGCTCTCCCTGACGGAGCCTCGCGGCCTCCCTCGCCGCGCCGGTCGCCGCGGCCGTGTGATCGAGCGCGACGAGCGGGAAGCTCCAGCGCGCCGAGAGCTTCTCGCCGAGCGCCGCGACGCGAGACTGACGGCCCGCGATGACGAGGCGCGCGACCCGGTTCGGCGCGACGCCGCTCGAGCGCAGGGCGTCGTCGATCATCCCGGCCGCGCGCTCGACCACGTCGTCGAACGCGAGCGCGAGCACGTCAACCGTCGCGGTGACCGTCGCGGGGCCTCCGCCGTCGAAGAGAAACGGCGTCGCGATGCGGAGCGGCTCTCCCTCTCGCTCGTGCGCGAGCGCGTCGCGCGCCGCCGCCGCGAGGAGCCACCGAAGCTCTCGCGCGTCGGAGATCTGCGCGTGGCGCTTGTGATCGATCGTGAAAGACACCCACGACACGACGTCTTCGACGAAGAGGTCGCCGAGCGCGACGGCCTTGTCTCGCAGCGCGTGCGGATACAGCGACCCGCCGCGCGCTTCGAAGACCCCGACCTCGACGTGACCGAGGTCGACGCTCACCGCCACGGTCACCCCGTGCTCGCGGTGAGCCCCCACGGCCACGGCGAGCGCCTCCGCGGGCCCCATGCACCGCAGCACCTCGACGTCGGCGCGCGCCGCGCCACGCAGCACCGCGTCGCGCGCCTGCGCACCCGCGCTGCGAGGGAGGCAGAGCACCGCCTCGCAGCGCGCGTCGGCGTGGAGCACGTAGCGACCGCGCGCGTCGGCGAGCAGCGCATCGGCCATGGCCTCGACGGCGTCGGCGTCGTGGCGCTCCCAGTCCCACCCGCGCAGCTCCGACGCGTCGAGGTCGCGCTCGCCCGCCGCGAGCTCGCCGCGCGACAGCACGATCGCGCGATCGTTCATCATGCCCACCGCGACCATGCGCGGCGTGGCGAGGTCGAAACCAAATAGAACGCTGCTCATGTTCGGTCGTCGCTCCACCCGGTGCGTCGTGGGCGCGACCCTCGCACCGGATCAGCGTATTCGCAAGCGTGTGCGCGTATGCAATCGATGCGATGAAACGGTGCGTGAGGCCGTGATCGTTGCGCGCTCGGTCAGCCCGTCGCAGCGAGCGCGAGCCAGTCGACCGAGGCCGGGAGCCTCCCCTCGGCGCGGTCCGCGCGACCGCCGCCGCGCCCGCCGTGTGCTGCGGCGGCGCGCTTGAGCCACGCGCCGCAGTCGAACGCGCTCCCCTCTCCGCGCGCGAGCGCCACGAGCAGCCCCTCGCTCGTGCGCGACGCGAGCAGCGCGATCATCTCGGGCGTCGCGGTGATCCTCGACGCGAGCGCGCGCAGCGTCTCGATCGCGTCGCCGTCGAGCACGCAGGCCACGCGTCGCTCTCCCCGCGCGAGCGCGTCGGTCACGAGCCGCTGCGCGTAGAGCGTCGCCCACTGCTCGCGCGCGAGGCCCAGCGATTCGCGCGCGCCCTGGAGGTCGCTTCGGAGACGCTCGACGCCCGCGCGGACATCCAGCGGTCCGCACGAGAACGACCGCGCGAGGTCGGCGAGCGCCTTCGAACGCGCGGAGAGCTCTCGCTGCGCGACGCGGCCCGCGAGGAAGGTCACGCGACCCTTCCCCTTGTAGCGCTCGACGCCCGTGACGGTGACCGTGCCCACCTGCGAGGTGCGCGTGCAGTGGGTGCCGCCGCACGGCGACACGTCGAAGCCCCCCGCGTCGACGACGCGGATGTTCTCGCTCACCTTCGGCGCGCGCCGCAGCGGCAGCCGCGCGAGCTCCTCGGGCGAAGGAAAGAACTGCCGCACCGCGAGGTCGTCTTCGATCACCCGGTTCACGAGGTCTTCGGCGCGCGCCACGGCGGCCTCGTCGAGCGACGCGAGGTGCACGTCGATGGTGCACGACGTCGACCCGAGCCGCGACGACACGGTCTCCGCGTCGGCCTCGTCGAGCAGCGCGCGAGAGAGCATGTGCTGCCCCGTGTGTAGCGCCATGTGGAGCCTCCGACGGCTGCGTTCGATGACGCCCTTCACGCGCGATCCCACGGCGGGCGCGTCGCCCTCCACGAGGTGGTGCACCACGCCCGCGTCGTCGACCTGAACGTCGAGAACCGCGAGGGCGTCGAGCGTCCCCACGTCGCCGAGCTGGCCGCCCGACTCGGGGTAGAACGCCGTGCGATCGAGGATCACCGAGGGGCGCTCCCCGAAGCGTCCGTGCGACATCACCTCGGCCTCGAACTCGAGGAGCATCGGGTCGTCGTAGTGGAGCCTCGTGGTGGCGATGTCGGCCGTCATGTCGGCAACGTCTACACCACACCCCGCGCGCGGATGAAGATGTATAGTCCGCGGCCGTGAACGACAGGCCGCTTCGTGTGTTGTTCGTGGCGTCGGAGTGCGCTCCCTTCGCGAGGATGGGGGTGCTCGGCGATGTGGTGGGCGCGCTGCCCGGGGCCCTCCGCCGTCGCGGCGTCGACGCGCGCGTGGTGATCCCCCGCTTCGGGTGGATCTCGCCCGTGAGCACCGACGGGATGTCGAAGCACCTCGCGCCGCTCGGCGTTCCGCTCGGCGACGCGGAGGCGTGGTGCGCGGTGTACGAGGCCCCGCTGCCCGGCAGCGACGCGCCCGTGTACATGCTCGACCACGAGGTGCTCTTCGACCGCGCGTACCTCTACGACCCGCCGGGCGCCGTGGCGCACGACAGCCTCGCGCGCTTCGCCTTCCTCTCGCGCGGCGCGTTTCAGCTTGTGAAGCACCTCGGCTGGGTGCCCGACGTGATGCACGCCCACGACTGGCCCTCGGCGCTCGTGCCCGTGTACCTCGACACGCTGGAGTCGAAGGGCATGTTCCGCCGCACCGCGGGGGTGCTCGGGATTCACGGGATCAAGCACCAGGGGCGCTTCTCGCGCGACGAGGCCGCCGTCACGCAGCTCGGCCCCGACGAGATCGTCGGCGCGCTCGAAGATCACGGCGGCGTGAACCTCCTCAAGGGCGGCATCGCGCACGCCGCGAAGATCGTCACGACGACGCGCCGCCACGCGGACTCGCTGCGCACCGCGGACGGCGCCGCGGGCCTCGACGCGGCGCTCAAGGCGCGGAGCGAAGACCTCTCAGGCCTCGTCGAAGAAGACCCCATCGACTGGGACCTCGCCGCCGAGCGGCTCGTCGAGATCTACCGCGCGGCCATCGCGCGGCGCCGGGGTGCGTAGTGTCGAAGCGCGAGAACGACGACGACGCGTGGCGCCTCATCGCGGTGCTCCAGAGCACGGTCTTCATGCCGCCCGCGCTGGCCGTGAGGCTCTACCGCGCGGCGATCAACCTGCACCGGACCGACGCGGACATCGAGAACCTCACCGACCCCGAAACCGCCTACGGACAGGTGCGGAGGCTTCGAAGAGAGCTCCTCCTCGGCACCTTCGGCGGACCGGGATTCGAAGCCGAGATCGACACGCCTTCGGGCAAGGGCTTCGTGCGCTTCATCGTGACCCGAGAGGGCATCGAGCAGGCTGAAGAGCTCGACGCCCGACGCAAGGCCCACGAGCGCGCGGCCTGGAACTGATCGCGCGACCACCCCCCCGACGGAGCTCCACGACGACGCTGGGCCCATCGCATGGGACTTTCCGTGGTCGCCCGGGTCGGTGTTACCGTGACACTCAAGAAGAGCCGTCGGGCCGCCGTCTACGTGCCCGAGGAGAGAACACGCGATGGACCTGAGGCAGCGCCTCCCTACGCTCACGCTCGCCACCGCGCTGGCGTTGGTGACGGGAACCCAAGACGTCTCGGCGCAGACCCGCGCCCCCGCCATTCAGGTCGCGGTCGCGACGACTTCGCCCGAACACCTCGCGGCGCAGGCTTCGGCCCCTCCCGCACAACAGCCTGAGACGCCCGCCGCGACGCCTCCCGCGGCCCCGCAAGCGGCTCCGTCGAGCGCCGACAGTGGCGTGCGGATGTTCCGCGGGAGGCCCGAAGACGACCTCCTCCACGAGATGGCGACGCGCCCCGTACGTCGCGTGATCGAGCGCTTCAACAGCAGCACGCTGGTGTTCCACTGCGACCTCGGCGACGGCTACGAGATCGCGTTCAAGCCCGCGCGTCAGGGCGAGCGCGACTGGTGGGTCCACGAGCTCGCGGGCTACGAGCTCGCGCGGGCCCTCGGCATCGAAGGACGCGTCCCGCCCGCGGTGTATCGCACGGTCCCCATCGGCGCGCTCGACGGCTTTCTCCGCGACGCGAACCTCGAGGTCGAGCGCAACGGCATGGTCGAGGGCGCCGCCATCGCGTGGATGCCCGTGCTCCGTCGCACGAACCTCCACACCGCCGAGGCGCGCGCCGAGTGGAACCCCTGGCTCGACCCGCGGCAGGCCATCCCCCCGGAGCGCCTCACGCGCGCCACGCAGATCGCGTCGCTCATCGTATTCGACTATCTGCAAGCCAATTTCGACCGATGGAACTCGGCCAACGTCCCGCAGGACGAGCGCGACGACCTCGTCTTCCGCGACAACAACCGCGCCTGGTACATGCAGAACCTCCGTCGCACCGACCGCGGCGGCATCGAGGGCATCCGACGCATCCCCGCGAGCCTCCTCTCGGCCGTCGAGCGCACGCCGGCAGAGGTGCTCGCGCGGCGCACGGTCAACTCCGACTTCCGCATCCTGCGCGAGAGTCAGGTGCGCGAGTACGAGGTCCGCCGCCGCGCCCTCCTCGCGCGCGTCAACGAGGCCGTCGAGCAGTACGGCCGCGACCGCGTCGTGATCGACGACTCGGCCACGCCCATCTCACGCGTCACCGATCGCGACGCCACGGAGCCCGCGTCGCCCGCCTCGCCCGTGACCGCGGAGCCCACCGCGCGCCGCCGCGGCCGTCACGGGCATCACCACCGCGACGCGGACGGGGAGCAGGGCGCCCGCCACGGACACCACGGTCGTCACGGTCGCCACGGCCGCCACGGTCACCACACGCACTGACGGTCAGCGCGTCGCGTCGGGGTCGCGCGACGACCCGTCGCCGAAGACCTCGATGCGGTGCGTCCGCACGCCGTCGCCAGCCCGCTCGACGCACTCCAACGACACGCGACCGCGAGGACGAGAGACCCCGTCGATCACGAGCGAGGTGTCATAGCCTGTCACCGCGACGCTGGCCTCGACGCCGTCGATGAGGTCGGCGCCGGGTTCGACGCGCGTCGAGGTCACGGCCGAGGAGGCTCCGCGAGAGACCGTTTCGAAGCGCACGCGCAGCGAGCCGCTCCCTGTCGTGAGGGGCCAGTCGACGGTGTGCGACGTGGGCCTCTCACGCGCGAGCGATGGGGGCGGTGGAAAGCGCGCGTCGACGTAGCGCCCCGTGACGAAGTCGGCGCCGTGGAGCGCGCGGTGCCGCGACACCACGGACGAAGCGCCCGCGACGACGGCCGCGACGCACGCGAAGAACACGACGGGCGCGAGCCACGGTCGTTCGTTCGAGGTGGGAGCTTCGGAGGTCACCGCTCGGCCGCGACGATACCGCGCGTCGCGCCGTGATAGAGTCGCCGTCGTCGTGCGAAGGTCGTTCGTGGTCGCGGTGTTGTGTGTGCTGCCCGGGTGCGTCGACGACGCGCGACCCCCGTCTGTCAGGGCTCCGACCGACGCGGCGCTGCCCGACATCGGAACGCTCAGCGATCGGTACATCGTCCCCGACATTCCCCCCATCGACCCGTGTCGCGCGGGGCCCTGCGGGGCCGTCGAGCTCTGCGGCCCGAGCACGGCCGACGGCGGATCGGGCTCGGGCAACGGCCTCGACGACAACTGCAACAACCAGGTCGACGAGGGCTGCCTCTGCGCGCCCGGCGAGATGCGAACGTGCTTCCCCGGCGCGGCTGATCGACGGGGCATCGGCGTCTGTCGCGACGGGACGATGCGCTGCACCGAGCTCGGCGCGTGGGTCGGCAACGAGTGCATGGGCGCCACGCCCGCGAGCGCCGAGACCTGCGACGGCCGCGACGAAGACTGCGACGGCTCCATCGACGACGGGCTCACGGGCTGCGTCAACACGCTGCGCTGCCCGCCGAGCGCGGGCGTCGCGCCGTTGCAGGTCTTCACGCTCGACGGCCGCACCATCGACCCCACAGCGCGCTCGTACCGATGGGAGCTCACGTGCCCCGACGGCGTCGATCCGTGCCCCGCGCCCACGGACCCCGCGGACCCCACGCTGCGAATCATGCCCGTGCGCTCGGGCCTCTACACCGTGGCGCTCTCGCTGATGCGCGCGAGCGGACGCGCGGACACGTGCCGCTTTCCGCTCTACGTGCAGGGCCGCGGGCTGCGCGTCGAGCTCGACTGGGATCGCAAGGGCGGCGTCGCCTCGTCGGGCGTCGACCTCGATCTTCACGTCGCGCCGATGGATCGCCGCGCGCCCTCGTCGTACCAGTGGTTCACGCAGAGCGACTGCTACTTCGCGACCTGCAAGGCCCCCGGCGGAACCGTGGTCTGGAGCACGGGCCCGACAGACACCCGCTTCGCGCCCGCGACGTCGGCTGAAGCCTGTCAGAACGCGCCCCCGCCCTTCGGTGACCTCTGGCGCACGAGCGGTCGCTGCTGGAACCCGCGCCTCGACACCGACGACATCACCTGCGATCCGAGCGTGCGAGACACGGCCGACCCCGCGTTCTGCTTCACCGAGAACGCCACCGTCGACGATCCGCCCGACGAGGTCACCTTCAGGCTGATGGTGAACTACTACCGCGACCACGGGACCTGCACCGACGCCGACACGGCCAACAACGTCGTGCACCCCGTCCTGTCGATCTACTGCGGCGGCCTCGCGCGCGCCGCGGTGGGCAGCGTCGAAGACGGCATCGTCTCGATGCGCTGCAACGACAATCCGGGCATCGGCAGCGTGAACTGGTCGTGGCTCGCGGCCGACGTGCGGGTGCTCACCAACGCGTGCGGCGTCCGCGATTGCAGGGTCACGCCGCTGCGCGACACGGGCTTCTTTCCGCGCTGCGGCGAGGAGGGCGACGGAGACGTGTGCCGCGACGAGCGCGGCCGCGTGTTCGTGCGCCGCGCCGTCTCTCGTGCGGTCGAGTCGGAGTTCGCTGAATCGCCTTGAAGAGAGCTACTTGCGCTTGCGCAGCACGCGGTCGCTGCCGAGCTGGAGGCGGTCGCGCACGGCGAGGCGCTGACGCTCCTTGTAGCGCGCGTGGGAGGCCTCGCCCGACTCGTTGGCGAGCTCGGTGTCGTGGTCGACGAGCTGAAACTCCACGAGCACGAAGACCACGTGGCCGAGGCTCGCGGCGGCGGGCGGCGCGGCCGTGAGCACGCGCTCGGGCACGCGCACGGGCATGTCGACGACGAAGTGGATCACCCGGTAGCTGCGCGCGCTGAACTTGTTGTCGACGGCGGCCGAGAGCGGGTCGTCGTGGACGTTGGTGAGCGGCGAGGCCAGGAGCTCCCCGATGCGGGGGTGGTCGGTGATGAACGCGCGCGGGTCGAGGAGCGTGTTGTAGCTCTCGTTGGGGATCGCGTAGGTGAACGGAAAGAGCTTGCGGGTGAGGTAGCTCAGCACCGGGAGGAGGTCCTCGGTGGTGCGCGTCACGATGCGGAAGCGGACCTTGTCGTAGATCTGCGCGGCGATGGTCTCGCTCTTCGAAAGCAGCTTCGTATAGAGCGAATCGCGGCCCTTGCGCCCGCCGAGGAACTCGGTGATGGGCAGGCCCTCCTCGAGCATCCCCCCGATGACGCGGTAGATCTTCTGCTCGACGAGCTGAAAGACCTCGGCGTCCGAGAGCGGGAGCACGTAGAGGAGCTCGCGGCCCTGGAGGTGATGGATGATGTGCATCACCTTCAAGATCACGCAGGCGCAGACCTGCTTGTGGCCCTTCGACGAGGCCGTGAGCATGAGGTCCTCGACGCTCATCTCGGCCACGGGGCGCGGGATCGGGTATTCGAAGTTGCGCCGGAGGTAGGCGATCGCCTCGCCCTTGATGGCCTCCATGCGCACGCGGTCGGCGGGGCGGTCGGGGTTGAACTCCTGCACGCGCAGGAAGTCGTCGACGTCGTCGCGGCCCGTGAAATTCAGGCGCTTCCAGTCGATGACCGAGTCACCGCGGAGGATGTTCCAGATCGACTCGAGGTCGCCGAGCGAGAACTGGTCGATGGTGCGGAAGCCCGCCGCAGACTCGTTCGACATCGTTGGCCTCGACGGTAATCAACCCGCGAGGGGGAGGGGAAGCGGCGAGTGCGCCACTCCCGACTCCGCGCTGGGGCTCACGTAGGCGTCGTCGACGAGGTCGCGCGCTTGCGGTCGGGAGGCGACGGACGCCGCCCGAGCTGGAGCGTCCCGAAGAAGAGGCAGCAGGTCATTCCGAGGGCCATCACGTTGCCCACCACCGCGTGCTCACATCCCATCAGCATCATCGGGAGGGAGGCCAGCAGCGCCACGTGAATCCTAGCTCGATCCATTGTCTGTCCTCATCAACAGGTCATCGAGACCCCTGGAAAACAGGTCTCTACGTGTCTGTGCCTACATGTAAGGATATCGGACTACATCGAGGCGAGGCGGTCCACTTCTAGTCAATGGTCGACCCTTGACACAAGACAGAATCACCCTCCGAAGCGCGACCTCTGTCGGATTCTTGACTTGACAGTTCTGTTCGTGCGCACGAGCGCGCCCTCATGACTGAACCTCTGATCCTGGCGGTGGCGAACCAGAAGGGCGGCGTCGGCAAGACCACGACCGCGGTGAACCTCGCGGCGGGCCTCGCGAGGCGCGGCCTCAAGACCCTCCTCGTCGACCTCGACATCCAGGGCAGCGCGAGCGCCACGCTCGGCGTCACGCCCGCCGACGACGCCGTCGATGTGGCGAAGGTGCTCCTCGACGAGCGTCCCCTCGACGCGGCCGTGAACACCACGCGCATCGAGGGGCTGTGGGTCGCGCCCGCGGGTGAGCGCATGGCCGTGGTCGACCTGCACCTCGCGTCGGCGTACGGCCGCGAGCGCGTCTTCGAACGCTCGCTCAAGGGGCCCCTCGTCGAGTCGATGGACGTCGTCGTGGTCGACACGGCGCCGTACCTCGGGCTCCTCACGGTGAACGCCCTCGTGGCCGCGCAGAAGGTGTTGATCCCCGTGTCGTGCGAGTACCTCCCGATGCTCGGGCTCAAGCTCCTCGGCGAGACGCTCCAGAAGCTCCGCGACCGCGCGGGCGCGAAGGCCGAGGTGCTCGGATACCTCCTCACCCTCGTCGACCGCAGGGAGCGCATCACGGGCGAGGTCGAGGAGCTCCTGCGCAAGCGCTTCGGCGCGCAGGTCTTCGAGACGGTCATTCGCGCCAACACGCAGCACAAGGCCGCGCCCTCGCACAAGAAGACCATCTTCGAACACGAGCCCGAGGGCGGCAAGGGCCGCGAAGACTACGAGGGCCTCACGCGCGAGGTCATCGCCCGCGCCGGCCTCACCGCCGCGAAGAAGCCCGCGCGTCGCAAGCGCGCTTGACGCTCCCGCGTCGGAGTGATGCCCTCACCACCCCTCCGATGACCACCGCGCAGACCCCCTTCACGCTGAGCGACGCGCTCGTCGACGACCTCGCCGAGCTCCACCCCATCCTGGCGACCTTCATGGGCGTCGCCGGTCACGATCACCGGCTCGACGACCTCTCGCCCGAGGGCGCGCGCCGCGGCGCCGAGCACATGCGCGCGTGGCGTGAGCGCTTCGCGGCCCTGGCCCCGCAGACCGACCGATGGTCGAAGCTCGCCGCCACGGTGGCCCTCGACTGGATCGATCAGGAGCTCGACGCGTTCGAGCACGGCGACTACCAGTGCGACCTCAACAGCATCTCGTCGCCGATCCAGAACGTGCGCATGGTCTTCGACTCGATGGACCTCTCGTCGCCCGACGCGTGGGCCCGTGTGGCGAGCCGTTTCGAAGCGATTCCGGTGAGCTTCGAAGGCTACCGACGCACGCTCGGGGAGGGACTCGCGACGGGGCGCCTCGTGGCTGCGCGGCAGATCCGCGAGGGCGCGAAGCAGGCGAGGGTCCACGGCGCCGACGGGTCGTTCTTCGATGAGGCGTCGGCGAAGTGCCGCGAGGCCGGTGGCGATGAAGCGACGGTGACGCGGCTCGCGTCCGCGGGCGCGCTCGCGAAGGCGGCGTACGTCGCGCTCGCAGACTGGCTCGAAGGCGAGTACCTGCCGCGCGCGAAGGCTGAAGACGGCGTCGGGCGTGATCGGTATCTGCGCGAGATGCGTCGCTTCATCGGCTCGACGCCGAACCCCGAGGAGACCTGCGCGTGGGGGTGGGACGAGGTCCGTCGCATCCGCGCGGAGATGGAGCGCCTCGCGGAGGTGATCGCGCCCGGCGCGGGCCTCGCCGCGGTGATGAAGCACATGGCGGAGGACCCCTCGCGCGCGTCGCCCGATCGCGAGAGCTTCATCGCGGTGATGCGGGATCGACAGGCGAAAGCCCTCGCGGAGCTCGATGGGAAGCACTTCGACATCCCCGACGAGATCCGCCGCATCGACGTGAAGATCGCGCCGCCGGGCGGGCCCCTCGGGGCCTACTACGTCTTTCCGTCGGAGGACTTCTCGCGCCCGGGGACGGTCTGGTACTCGCTGCACGGCGACGGCCCCTTCGCGCTCTGGGACGAGGTGAGCACCGCGTACCACGAGGGCTTCCCCGGCCATCACCTCCAGTGCGGGACGCAGGTGTCGCTCACGAAGAACCTCTCGCGCTTTCACCGCGTCGCGTACGGCTACTCGGGCTACGCCGAGGGGTGGGCGCTCTACGTCGAGCAGCTCATGCGCGAGCTCGGCTACTACGAGAAGCCCGAGTACGAGCTCGGCATGCTCGCCAACCAGATGATGCGCGCGTGCCGCGTGGTCTTCGACATCGGGGCGCACCTCGGGCTCACGATCCCCGCGGACGCCCCGTTTCACCCGGGTGAGAAGTGGTCGTTCGACCTCGGCGTCGAGATGATGTCGACGCTCGGCGGGCTCTCAACCGAGCACGCGAAGAGCGAGGTGACGCGCTACCTCGGATGGCCCGCGCAGGCCATCTCGTACAAGGTCGGCCAGCGCGTGATGCTCTCGCTGCGAGAGGAGTTCCTCGCGAGCCAGAGAGGCTCGCTCAAGGACTTTCACATGCGGGTGCTGTCGTGCGGGAACGTGAGCTTCGACATCCTGCGTGAGCAGGTCATGGGCTGAGCGGCCGGAGCGTCACATCAGGCTGACGGTGACGCGCTCGTGGCGCGGGCGGCTCGCGGCCGAGGGGTCGCTCCACGCGTCGTAGACCGTGTCCATCACGCGCACGACCTGGTCGTACTGGACGGCCGCGTCGGGCTGGATCCACACGTCGCGCGTGGAGGGGTCGGCGCGGCGTCGCGCGTCGAGCTCGGCGCGCAGGGCGCGGAGGTCGGTGTCGAGGTGGCGCATGTCGAGGGCGTTGCGCCCGACGTCGAAGCCCGTGGGAGAGACCACCACGCGGAGCTGATCCTCGGCGGGCGCGGTGATGGGGTTGTCGGAGGGTTGCGTCCTCGGCTGCGTCGAGCGGATGGCGCCGGTCTGCGTCCACACGGCTGTCATCAGCAGGAACGCGATGGTCGACACGAGCAGGTCGATCATCGGGACCATGTTCACGTTCGCATCGATCGCGCGGCGTCCGCCGCTGCCAGTGTCAACGCTCACTCCAGCCATCGTTGTATCGCCTCCTGCGCGCGGGGAACCTGCGGCGCGCATAGGGCGACGACATCGGAAGGGCGAAGAGGTTCTGGCGAATGTGAGTGTCTGCGAAGATCGCGACGAGGGGGCGGCGCTACGTGGGGCGGAGGCGGTAGATCAGCGTGAGGATGAGCACCGTCCACGCGACGAGCGTGAGGACGAAGGGCACGTCTTTGAGCATCGCGTCGGTGGGCGACTCGCCGCTCTCGGAGTCGAGCAGGCGAACGAAGCGGCCGATCGCGAGGAGCACCAGGGGGGTGGTGGTCCAGAGGTACTCCTTCGCGAACTCGAGCTCGAGCGGGGGGTGGCGCGTCCAGGCGAGGTAGATGGCCACGGTGGCGAGGGCGTTCGCCCAGAGGGTGATCTTGAGCGTGCCGAGGGTGTACGCCTTGAGCGAGTCGCGCGCCTTCGACGCGTTGACCCTGAGCTCGTGGTAGCGCTTTCCAAACCCGAGAAAGAGTGCCAGAAAGGCCGTGCAGCCCAGGAGATAGAGCGACGGGCTCACGGGGTGAAGCGGGGTCGAGACCGCGTAGCACCCCGCCACCACGCGGAGCACGAAGCCCGCTGCGATCAAGACCACGTCGAGGTACGCGACTTGTTTGAAGCGGAACGGGCGCAGCGAGTAGGCGAGGTCCTTCAAGAGGTAGATGGCCGCCGCGGCCGCGACGCGCAGGTCGAGCCACGCCGCGCCCGCCAGCGACACGACGATGAACACCGTCGCCGCGATCTTCGCCGTGTGCACCGGCACCTGCCCCGACGCGATGGGGCGGAACCTCTTGGTCGGATGATTCCGATCGTCGTCGGCGTCTACGATGTCATTGATCGTGTAGATCGCGCCGGCGAGCATCGAGAAGCACGCGAAGGCGAGCAGCGCCCGCAGCAGCACCTGCCCTTCGAAGAGGTCCTTCGTGAACACCACGGGCGCGAGCACGAAGAGGTTCTTCACCCACTGCTTCGGCCGCGCCGTCTTGAGAATGCCTGCCAGTACCACGGGTAGCGACGGAGACTATCCATCGATGAAGTTGATGTCCAAGGCTTCCATCGCTCGCGCGAGCGGGCTCCTGTCCGCGTGCCTGACCCTCGCGCCGCACGTGGCGCACGCGCAGCACACGCCCGATGAGTGGGCGGTGATCCACGCGCGCGACGCCTTCGCGCAGCGCGCGCAACCCCGCGGCGCCATTCCCCTCCTGCGGCTCCGAGGGCTCCGCGATCACGTCGACCCCGCGTCGCTCGTGGCGCGCGTGCACACGCTCGCGGCGAACCCCGCGGTGCCTCCGCTGCGTCGCGCGCTCGCGCTCCAGGTCGAGGCCGATCTGCGCAGAGACCTCGGTCAGCTCGCCGAGGCCGAGGCCATCACACGCAGCCTCGGGTACATCACCTCGTGGTGGATCGTCGGGCCCTTCGACAACGAAGGCCGCTCAGGCTTTACCCGTACGCTCGGCCCCGAGGAGCACCCCGGCGCGCGCCTCGACGTCACGCAGCCCTTCGAAGGAAAAGAGCGCCCCGTTCGCTGGCGCCGCATGCCCGCGCTCGCCACGCGCGGCTACGTGGCCCTCGACGCGGCGGTGCGTCCGAGCGTCAACGCGTGTGCTTTCGCGGCCACCACGATCACGTCTCCTCGCGCGGAGCCCGCGGTGCTGTGGCTCGGCGCCGCGGGGGCCGTGCGCGCGATCGTCAACGGTGTCGAGGTCTACGCCGACAGCGCCGTCCGTCGCGCCGCGCCCGATCGCGCGGGCGTGAGCGTGCGGCTCCGCGCGGGCGCCAACCGCGTGCTCCTCAAGGTGTGCACCGACGAGCGCGGCCTCGGGTTCTTCGCGCGCTTCACGCGCCCCGACGGATCGCCTCGCGTCGACCTGGCCGTCGCAGAGGATCCGGGCGAGGTGACCGTGACGCCTCCCGCCGCGAACGCGCAGCCGCCCGCGGTGATGGGCGTGCTCGGTGAGCTCCAGCGCGCGGTGACCGACGCGGCGCCTGCGCAGGCCGTCGAAGACTGCGCGCGATACCTCTCGCTCACGGGTGCTGATGACCCCGCGGCGCCGCAGGCCGCAGACCTCGCAGAGCGCGCGGCGAGAGCGGCGAACACCGCGTCGGGGTGGCTCCTCCTCGCGGACCTCACCACCGACCGGAACCGTCGCCTCGAGGCGCTCCGTCGCGCGTACGCGCTCTCGCCGCACGACGCCCATGTGCTCACCGCGGTGGGCCACGAGCGACGGCTCGGGGTGCGTCCCGAAGACTGCCTCCCGTACCTCGAAGAGGCCGAGCGCATCGATCCGGGGTACGTGCTCCCGAAGGTCGAGCGCGCGCTGCTGCTCGACAACGTGGGGCTCTCGCTCGCCGCGCTCACCGAGCTCGAGGCCGCGTACGCGCTCGCGCCGCGGTCGGCCACGGTGCTCCGCGCGAGGCTCCAGGTGTCCGAGCACGCGGGGCAGACCGCCCTCTCGCAGTCGCTCCGCGAGTCGCTCCTTCGGCTGCGATACACCGACGTCGAGGCCCACGAGGGGATCGCCCGCGACGCGCGCGCGCGCGGCGATCGCGAGCTCGTGCGGCGTGAGGCCGAGCGCATCGTCGCGCTGCGCCCCGAGTCATTGCCCATCTACACCGAGGCCGCGGAGTTCTTCGAAGCCATCGGTGACGGAGGCGCCGCCGTGGGAACCCTCGCGCGCGCCGTCGAGGTCGCCCCCGACGAGCCCTCGCTCTGGAACGCGCGCGGCGAGCTCGAAGAGCGCCTCGGTCGCCGCGACGACGCGCGCGCCTCGATGCGCCAGGCCCTCGCGCTGCGTCCGCAAGACGCGTCGCTCCGTCGTCACCTCGAGGCGCTCGAGCCCGCCGTGCCGAGGCCCGACGAGGCCCTCGCCGAAGATGCGACGGCGCTCCTCGCGAGGCGCGAGCCCGCGGGGTCGCAGCGCGTGGACTATCACGTCCGCTCGCTGGCCGAGCTCACCGTGCGGACGGTCTACGCCAACGGCCTCTCGGGGATGTTCCGCCAGGTGGCCTACGAGGTGCGCGACGCCGAGGGGGCCACGGATGGGCGGTCGTACAGCATGCAGTACGACCCCCTCTCGCAGCGCTTCGAACTGCGCGGCGCGTGGGTGCTCCACGCCGACGGGACGCGCGACGAGGGAACGCAGGTCGAGGAGTACGACGTCAACGCCGACCCCTCGACGCGGATGTACTTCTCGAACCGCGTGGTGCAGGTGACCTTTCCGCGGCTCACGGCGGGCGACGTGGTCGAGGTGCGCTGGCGCGTCGACGACGTGTCGTCTCGCAACGCCTTCGCGGACTACTTCGGCGACCTCGAGGTGGTGCAGTCCGCCGTGCCGCGCGCGAGCTGGCGCTACGTGCTCCGCGCGCCTGCGACGCGAGAGTTCTTCGTCCACGCGGCCCCGATGGCCGACGGCCGCGCCCTCACGCGCGAAGAGCGCGCCGACGGAGACACGCGCGTGCTCACCTACTCGGCCACCGACATCGCCGCGGTGCCGCCCGAGGAGCACTCGCCCGGCGTGACCGAGCGCGCGGCCTACCTCCACGTGAGCACCTACCGCACGTGGGAAGACGTCGGCCGCTGGTACTGGGGCCTCGTGCGCGATCAGCTCGTGGCCGACGACCGCATGCGCGCCGTCGTGCGAGAGATCACCCGCGGACGCACGGACCCTCGCGACCGCGTGCGCGCGGTGTACGACTGGGTGCTCTCGCACACGCGCTACGTCGCGCTCGAGTTCGGCATCCACGGCTTCAAGCCCTACCCCGTGACGCAGGTCTGCACGCGCGGCTTCGGAGACTGCAAAGACAAGGCGTCGACCATCGTCGCGATGCTCCGTGAAGCTGGGGTCGATGCCTCCGTGGCGCTCGTTCGCACGCGTCGCAACGGGCGCATCGAGACGACGCCCGCGTCGCTCGCGGTCTTCGATCACGCGATCGCGTACGTGCCCTCGCTCGACCTCTTTCTCGACGGAACCGCGCAGCACAGCGGCATGGACGAGCTCCCCGGCGGAGACCAGGGGGTCATGGTGCTCGTGGTCGATCAGCGCGGCGTCGCGCGGCTCATGCAGACGCCCGTGTACACCCCCGAGCGCAACGTCACCACGGTGACCGGCGAGGTCGCCATTCAGCCCACGGGGAGCGCGCTCTTCCGCGTGTCGCAGCGCGTGGTGGGACCCGACGCGGGCGGCGCGCGGAGCACCCTCGAAGCCCAGGCCACGCGCGTCGAGCGCGTCGAGGATCAGCTCCGGGATCACTACCCCGGCATCCACGTCACCTCCGTGCGCACGGGGGATCTCACCGACGTCGAGCGCCCCGCGGAGTTCAGCTACGACGCCACCGCGCCCACCTTCGGCACGCGTCAGGGCGACTCGCTCCTCTTCGCCGCCGTCGCGCCCGTGGACCTCTCGCGTCGCCTCGGCGCGCGCTCCACGCGCCGGTACGACATCGTCGTGGGCGTGCCGAGCACCTTCGACGAGACGCGGACCATCCGCCTCCCGCCGGGCGCCACGGTGGTCGACCTGCCGCCCGCGGCGCACATCGAATCGCCCTTCGGTACGCTGAATTTCACCGTCGAGAGCCGTCAGGGCGCCCTCCACGTGCGCCGCACCATGGTGCTCGCGCGCGACCGCATCACGCCGCAGGACTACCCCTCGTTCCGCGCCTTCGCGCAGTCCGTCGACGACGCCCTCGCGCGCAGGGTCACCGTGCGCCTCAACGCCCCGGAGGCCGCTCGATGAAGCGCTCCATCGCACTCACGCTCGCGCTCTCGTCTGCCCTCTCGCTCGCCGCGTGCGCTCCATCGGGGGGCGCTCGCCGCGCGCAGGTCTCGCTCGCCACGCTCCGCGACCGCGCCACGCGCCGCCCCGCGGACCTCACCGCGCGCCGCGACCGATGCCTCGCCGAGCTCGTCGCGCCCGGCGGCGACGTGGCCTTCGCCGTCGAGACGCTCGACGCGCTCGTCACGTCGCTCCCCAACGATCCGCGCGTTCGATTCGCGCGCGGGCTCGTGCGCTCTCAGCGCGGCGATTTCGAAGGCGCCCTCGTCGAGTACGTCGCCACGGTGCGCGCCGCGCGTGACACCGACGACCCGCTCGGACCGGGCATCGCCGAGGCCGCGGTGCCCAAGATCCTCTCGCTGAGGGGTGACGTGCGCGACCTCGACACGAGCTTCCGCGCGCTCGTCGATGACGTGATCGAACGGCCTGGATTTCTCGGCGCCGCGGCGCGTGTGGCCCTCGTCGAGAGCGCCGTGCGATGGGCCCGCGAGCGCGGCGACCGCGAGCTCACTTCACGCTGGGTCGAGGCCGCGGGATGCGCCACCACGTGGACCGTCGCGGGTCCCTTCGGTCCGCTCCCGATGCTGCGCTTCGACGACCACTTCGGACCCGAGGAGACGGGCGCCATCGCGGCCTCGTACGACCTCGGACCGGGCCGCGGACGGCAGCGCACCTACACCGTGCGGGCGAGGGGATGCGCTGCGAACCTCGGTCGCGGCGTGACGTGGACGGGCGTGCTCTACGCGTCGACCGATCTGCGCCTGGAGCGCGACATCGACGCGGTGATCCACGTCGAGTCTCCCAACGCGTACGCGGTGCTCGTCGACGGCGTGACCGTGGCGACCCTCGACCCTCGCGGCCGCGCCGTGGGCACGGTGGTGAACGTCCCCGTGCGGCTCGTCGAGGGGGCTCACACGCTGCGCGTGAAGGTCGCGAGCAGCTATCACTCGCCGCTCATCATCGCGACGGTGACCGACCGTGAGGGACGACCCGTGGCTCGCTTCGCGCCTCCCTCGGGCGCAGCGAACCCGGTCCCGCCCGTGGTCGAATCTGTGACTCCGTCTGCGGCCGACGATGCGTACTCGCCCGAGGCGCGTCCGCCCGCGGAGCCCTTCGCGCGCTACGTGACCGCGGAGCTCGCGTTCTCGCGCAAGCACCCCGTCGCCGCGAGGGAGCTCCTCCGTCCGCTCGCCACGGGAACGTCTCCGACCGCGCCGTCGCTCATCGCGTGGGCGTCGGTGGCGCTCGCGGATCCCTTCGTTCCGCCTGCGCAGGCGCGCGATCGGGCGCGCCACGCGTTCGAAGCCGCGGCGCGGCTCGACGAGCAGGCGTACTTCCCGCGGCTCCAGCTCGCGCGGCTCCTGTGGGACGACGAGCGCGCCGACGAGGCCCTCGCGATGCTCCGCGAGATCGCGCGTCGCTACCCCGACAACCCCGAGGTCACCTCGGAGCTCGCCGACCGCCTCGTGCAGCGCAACTGGGACGGCGAAGCGCGAGAACTCCTCACGCGCTTCCGCGAGCGGCTTCCGGGGGCGTGCTGGCCCTCTCGCATGCTCCTCTCGCTCACGCAGCGTCGCGGAGATGGCGCCGCCGAGTCTGCGCTCGCCGACGAGGTGCACCGCTGCGACGCGCTCTCCGACGCCGCCGCCGCGACCCTCTCCCGCCTGCGCCGATGGGGCGAGGCCGAGACCGAGTACCTCCGCCTCGTGGCCGACGACCCCGAAGGACGCGGCCTCCGTCGGTCGCTCGTCGAGCTCGCCCGCGCGCGTGGAGATCACCCCGAGGCCGCCCGTCGCGCGCTCGCGCTGCTGGCCGACATGCCCGAAGACGACGCGCTGCGGGCCGACCTCGTCGACCTCCTCGTCGCGCGCGGTGACACCCCCGAGGCCCGCGCCGTGCTCGATCGCGAGCTCTCTCGCTCGCCCGCCGAGCTCGCGACGCTCTACCGCATGCGCGCGCTCCTCACGCGCCGCGACGACCTCGAGCCGTGGCGCCTCGACGGTCGTCGCATCCTCGCGGACTTCGACGCCTCGGGGCGCGAGTACGACGGCGCCGCCGTGCTGGTGCTCGACTACACCGTGCGCCGCGCGTACGCCGACGGATCGGCGCTGGAGCTCACCCACAACGTGGTGCGCGTCCAGTCGCAGGAGGCCGTCGAGGAGTACGGCGAGTTCACGCCGCCGCAGGGCGCGTCGGTCTACCGCGTGCGCACGCTCAAGGCCGACGGGCGCGTGCTCGAACCCGAGGTGGTCGCGGGAAAAGACTCGCTCTCGCTGCCCGACCTCCGCCCCGGCGACGCCGTGGAGTTCGAATACGTGCGAGCCCTCTCTCCGGCCGACCTCGCGCCCGGTGGATTTCTCGGAGAGCGCTTCTATTTCAGGGGTTTCGACGTTCCGTACGACCGCTCGGAGTACGTGGTGGTGACGCCGCGCGACGTGTCGCTCGTGGTCGACCCGCGGGGCCCCGCGCCGACGCACGAGCGCACCGACCGCAGCGGCCTCGTCGAGCACCGATGGGTCGCGCGGCAGAGCCATCGCATGACCCCGGAGCCGCGATCGATCACCGCGCGGGAGTTCATCCCGAGCGTGGCCGTGGGCGTCGGCGCGACGTGGGATCGCTTCGTCGACGCGCTGCGCGAGCGCATCATCGACATGGACGTCGCCGACCCCGAGTCGGTGCGCCTCGCGGCGGAGATCACCCGCGGCGCGCGCACGCCGACGGAGAAGCTCCAGCGGGTTCACGCGTGGGTGCTCGATCACATCGAGCAGCAGGGCGCGGGGACGCCCTTCGATCAGGCCGCGCGCATGGTGGCCTCGCGACAGGGCCACCGAACGCGCGTGCTGCGCTACCTCCTCGGACTCGCGGGCGTTCCGTGCGAGGTGGCGCTGGTGCGTCAGGGGTCGGGCGACGCGACGCGGTCGGAGCTCTCCGACGACGAGACCTACCAGTCGATCATGCTGCGCGTGCAGACCGAGCGAGGCCCGCGATGGGTCACCGCGGCGGATCACAACGCGCCCGTGGGGTACATTCCCCCCGCGCTCGCAGGGGCCGAGGCCGTGCTCCTCACGGCGGGATCACCGCGGGAGCACCTCCCCGCGCTCGACCTCGAACAGCACGGACGCGCGCTCACGGTGCAGCTCGCGCTGTCGAGCGACGGGTCGGGCAGGGCCGTCGTCGAGGAGCGGCTGCGAGGCTACGCGGCGACGGGCGCGCGCGAGGCCGTGCGCTCGATGGACGCGGCCAACCGCGAGCGTCAGTTCGAAGCGTACGTGGGGCGCATGGTGGCGGGCGCGTCGCTCGAGACCTTCGCGGTGACGGGCGTCGAGGACCGCGAGGCCGACATGGTGCTGCGATACACCTTCCGCGCGCCCAACATGGCGACGCCCTCGGGGACGCAGCTCGCGTTCGAGGGGCTCTTTCAGGCCGAGGCGTCGCGCGTCTACGCCGACACCCGCGAGCGCTCGGTGCCCATGTGGAACGGCGACCCCGTGCGCGCGACGCTCGACCTCACGGTGACGCTCCCCACGGGCGCGCGCGTCGAGGAGCTCCCTCCCGACGCGGAGGGGCGCGCGACGGGCATCGGCTGGTCGATCCGCAGCGAGCGCACGCGCGACGGCTTTCACCTCGCGCGGCGCGTCGAGATCCCGACGGGCCGGGTCACCCCCGCGGACTACGGACCCTTCGCCGAGCAGGCGCGCGCGCTCGACACGGCCGACACGCGCCGCATCACGATCGCCCTGCCCTGAAGGGTGTTTCGCGCTACGAGCCGGGCTTGAAGAGCACCGTGGTGACGGTCTTCACGAGCGTCACCGCGTAGAGCGGCACCGAGCGCTCCTGCACATAGAAGAGGTCGTACGAGAGCTTCACGCGGGTGTCGTCGACGCTCGCGCCGTAGCGGTAGTTCACCTGCGCCCAGCCCGTGAGCCCCGGCTTCACCTGAAAGCGCAGCGCGTAGTACGGGATCTGGAGCTTGAGGTCGGCCACGAAGACCGGCCGCTCGGGGCGCGGACCCACGAGGCTCATCTCGCCCGTGAGCACGTTCCAGAGCTGCGGGAGCTCGTCGATGCGAGAGCGCCGGAGAAAGCGCCCGAAGGGCGTGACGCGCGTGTCGACGGGGCCCTGAGACCACCGCGGTCCGTCGCGCTCGGCGTCCGTTCGCATCGAGCGGAACTTGCGGAGCACGTAGGGGCGCTCGTCCTGACCGACGCGCTCCTGGCTGTAGAACACGGGGCCCGGCATCGTGAGCTTGATGCCCACGGCGGCGATGATCCACAGGGGCAGCGAGAGCGCGAGGAGGACCACCGCGGCGACGAAATCGAACACGCGCAGGAGGTTCGAGAGCACCGGCCGCGTGTCGCGCGTGAACGCAGGAACGCGCAGAAAGTACCTGTCGTCGACGAGCTCCAGGGGGATGCGCCCCGTGAGGTCTTGATAGCGGTCGTTGAGGTCGTGGAGCTCGACGCCCTTGCCCTTGAGCCGCAGGAACTCGCCCGCCGCGGTCTGCGGGAGGCGGTCGATGCCCGCGACGATGAGGTGCCGCGACGCCTTTCGCGCGAGGGCCTCCTCGCAGTCGTTGACGGAGCCCACGGGCGGCGGGATGGAGCCCCGCGACGAGGGCGGCGCGGCGCCTCCGACGGGCACGGTGCCCACCAGGTGAAAATGGCTCTCGGGGTTCTTGAAGAACTCCTCGACGACGTCTTCGGGCGTCGCGCCCACGGTCACGAGCAGCGCGCGCACCGGCGGCATTCGCTCGGCCGCGCGCCGCGAGAGGAACCACCGGCTTGTGAGCGTGAACGCCGTGAGGATGAGCCCGTGCAGCACGAAGAGCTTGCGAGAGAGCCCCCACTCGGGCAGCGCGAAGCTCGCCACGGCGACGAGGCCCCCGGCGACCAGCACCGCGGCCACGCAGCGCGCGGAGTTGAGCGCGGTCCTGAAGTCGAGCCTGAGGTTGTAGAGCTCGAACACATAGAACGTGAGCAGGTGGAGCGTGAGCACGATGGTGGTCGCGCCGGTCCAGTGCTCCAACATGATCCAGACGATCGCGATGCCCGCCGCGGGCCTCAGCACGAAGGCCGCGACGAAGAGCGCCGTGCTGATCAGCAGCGCGTCGACCCCTGCGAGCCTCGATGCCCTGCGACCGACGTGAAACCCTGCCAAATCTGCGATCTCCCCGCTGTGGATGCGGTGGGCGTCTTCACCCGGTATACGCGCCGCCGCGACGCCGGGGAGTTCAAGACCCTGGCATGAAGCGGGTGCGCACGCCAAGACCGAGATTCAGCGAATCGACGGCTGCGGTGTTGCGCCCCCAGAGCGTCCTCGAATACCCGAGGTTGAGCTCCACCTCGGTGGTGAGCCGCACGATGATGCCGCCGCCGATGTCGAGCGCGTCGCGCTCCAGCCGCAGCTCGCGCAGGAGGAGGTTGTTCGCGCCGACGTACTGATCCGCGGGCAGGTCGGGGTTGTTGGCGGCGACGCTGACGCCGATGACGCGCCCCTGGGTGACCGTGTACGCGAGCTGCGCCCAGGCGTAGATGAGCAGCCGCTCTCCGATGCCCTGACCCGCGCGGAGCGCGGTGAGAACCTGGTGTCCCGCGCCGCCGAAGCGGAGGTTGTAGGCCGCGTCGATGCGGACGAAGGTGCGGGTTCGAAACGCGTAGCCGAAGAGGAGCCCGAGCGAGGTGTCGAGCTGACCGTCGCCGAGGGTGACGTCGTCGCGCACGTTCTCGGGCGTCACCCAACGCCGCACATCCGAGAGGAACTCGGTGTTGGTCGACGGGCGATCGCCGAAGGTCCCCTGCGGAGGGTTGTAGCCCGTGGGGGCCTTGATGCGCAGCTCCGCGGCGAGCGCGAAGGGCTGCTGGAGGAGCCTGTAGCGCGCCGAGAGGTTGAGGTCGCCGAGGCCGCTCGCGGCGCGCGAGAGGTTGATGATGTTGCGCTGGTAGTAGTCGATCTCGGTCTCGGTGCTCCCCATCGGGCGGTCGAGGAGGATCACCGGGTCGCCCGTGTATGTGACCTGTCGGATGGGCACCGAGAGTTCGAACTCGAGGCCCTCGATGAACGACGCGCGCACGCCGAGGTTGAAGCTCGTCCCAACGTAGCGCCCGCGCAGCGGGAAGTTGCGCGGGGTCCCTTGATCGAAGAACTCCTGCGTGGCGGTCTGGTAGCCGAAGGTGCCCGTGAACGCGACGGTCCCACGCGGGAGCGTCCACGGCGAGGCGAGCGCGGTGAGGGGGCACGCGAGCGCCGCGAGGGCGGTCGCACACATGAAGCTTCGGGGCGTCAACACGCGGAACTGGCTCCGTCGATCGGGGGTTAGGGTGCGTTCAGAAGGTCACGAAATCAGGCGACGCGACTGCGGGCTGCGTCGGCTGCGCGGGCCTCGGCGCGGGGGCGGGCGCGGCGATCACGGGGGCGGGCGCGACGACCGCGGGCCTCGGCGGGGGCGCGGCGATCACGGGCGCAGGCGCGGCGATCACGGGCGCGGGCGCGGCGATCACGGGCGCGGGCTCGGGCTGCGGCGCTGCGGCGGGAGCCTGCGCGATCGGGGGTTGCGTCGGCGTGGCGGGCTGCGACTGCGCGGGCGTGGGGTCGGCCGCGGTGCGACCGCGACGCGTGCGGCCCGTGGTGCGCGGCGTCGCGTCGATCTCGATGGCGGAAGGCGCGACAGGCGGCGCAGGCGCGGCGATCTGCGCGACGGGAGGATCTGCGACAGGCTCGGGAGGAGCCACGGTGGGAGCGGGTTCACGCGTGGCCGGCGCGGTGATCGGGGCGCGCGTCGTCGGTCGCGCAGACGACGGAGCGCGGAGCGCGAACCACGCGCCGACGCAGAGCGGGAGCGCGATCGCCGCGGCGATCCAGGGGAGGCGAGAGGAGCGGACGGGCGACGAGAGCGGCGCGGTCGACGTCGAGGGGAGCGACGCGCTGAAGTCGATCTCGGGCGCGGTCGCGGGCTGTGGAGGAGGAGGCGTCGGGACGCGGAGCGCGACCTCGGCGGCGCTCGCGTCGGCCGCGGAGCCGAAGGGATCTTCGCGAGGGACGGGGTCCGCGGTGTGGAAGGTCCACGTGGTGACGAGGTGCGCGTCGAGCGTCGCGCGGAGCGTCGGATCGGAGAGCAGCGGGAGGAGCTCGGAGAGCAGCTCGCCCGCGTCGGCGGGGCGCCCGAGGACGTCCTTCGAGAGGCAGCGATCGACGAGCGAGGCGAGGCGCGGATCGACGTGCGGCGCGGCCTCGGCGAGCGGCGTGTGGGGGTCGCGACAGGCCTTGAGCAGCACCGCCGCGACGGTCTCTCCATCGAAGGGGAACACCCCCGCGAGCGCCTGGTAGAGCATGGCGCCGAGGGACCACACGTCGGAGACGGGGGTGGCGGTGCGCGCGTCGAGCGACTGCTCGGGGGCCATGTAATACACCGTGCCGAGGGCCTGTCCTGCGAGGGTGGCCTTGCCCGCCTCGTCGGCCTCGCGCGCGATGCCGAGGTCGAGGAGTCGCACGCGCTCCGACCCGTCAGAGACCCTTTCGAGAAAGGCGTTTTCGGGCTTGAGGTCGCGGTGCACGATGCCCTTCGCGTGGGCCACCGCGAGGGGTTCGAGCAGCGAGGCGATGTAGTCGAGCGCCATCGCCTGCGTGACGTCTCCTCGCACGATGCGCTCGGAGAGGTTCTGCCCGTCGAGGAGCTCCATCGCGAGGTAGGGGACGGGGCCTTCGGGGCCCACGTGGAGGCCCGCGTCGTAGACCTGCACCACGGCGGGGTGACCGATCTTGGCGCCGAGCCTCACCTCACGGAGAAAGCGCTCGACGCTCGCGTCATTGCGGGCCAGGCGTCGGTCGAGGATCTTGAGTGCGACGCGCTGCGTGGTGAGCAGGTGACGGGCGACGTAGAGCTCGCCCATCCCGCCGGTCGCGAGGTGGCGCTCGATCTCGTATTTCTCGCCGACGATGCGCGCTCGCTGGTTCAAGCCCGACATGTGCCACCCTACGCCGCTCTCGACGCCTCGGTCACTTCGATGCCACGACAGGGCAGTAGATGTCACCGTATGTTTGCCTCCGAAGGTGAACTACGCGGCCGCGGGGCGCCGCGGATTTGGCGCACCTTCGTCGCCGCCTCTCACTCGACGGCGAGGCCGTTCTCTCTGCGCGAGCGGATGCAGTTCGCGTCGCCGGCCTCGACGCGCCTGCACGGCGCCGGTCGAAGCGCGTAGATCTCGCAGCGAACGCGGGCCCCGAGCGATCCGCGGAGGGCGCCGCAGCGCTGACCCGCGTCGAGCTTGAGGTGGCGCTCGCCGTCGTCGTTGGTGACCACGTAGCGCTCGACGAGGCGCGGGTGCTTGAGCAGCGCCTCGCGGGGGACGACGATCACGTAGTCGCGGTATCCCTCGGCGCGGTTCTCGGCGGGGTTGACGCAGCAGGCGCCGCATCGGGTGCAGTCGAAGAGGGCGTCGCGCGGTGGCATCGCCCTCGGGTGGCTACAGCGCCAGGGCGCGGAAGTACAAGACCGTGGAGATCTTCGCGTCGAAGGAGCGGGGGCGACCGGCCGCGGCGGGGACGCGGATGCCGACCTTGAAGCTCCCCTGGACGAGGTCGTTGTTGATGGGGGCGAGGGTGTCGCGCGTGGCGGTGATGGTGACGTCGACGGGCCCTGCGCCGCGGGGCTGCGCGACGGTGCCGATGTTCACCGTCACCCCCGAGTTCGCGAGGTAGAGCACCAGCGGCCCGCCGAGGAACTGTTCGAATGAGGTCACGCCCGTGGTGTCGCGCGCGAGGGTGAGGGTCACGCGATCGACGAGCACCGCGGCGGGGGCGCGGCCGAGCACCGCGCGAGCCGTCTGGAGAAAGGCTCCGTAGGGGTTGCCCGACTCCGTGCTCACGGACTTGTCGGAGTCGAAGGCGTCGTTGCGGGCGTCGCCGTCCTTGAACTTGTCGACGTTGATCGCGACGGGACCCGAGTAGTTCACCGTGTTCGCCGAGGTGGAGTCATCGCCGCAGCCGATGAGCGCGACGGCCAGGAGCGTGGGAAGAGCGCGGTGGAGCATCGTCGTTGGGCGTCCTTTCGAAGAGCGTGAGGAGCGTGATGAGGGTGGGGCGCAGAGGCCCTACCAGTGTGGAGCACCAGACGCATGGACGTCAGGGCTTCGAGATTCTTCTCGGGGGGGCCTTCAAGCCGTAGCGCTCCATCTTGTAGATCAGCGCGCGGCGGGAAATTCCGAGCGTGACGGCGGCGTGTGACTGGTTTCCTCCGTGGTCTTGGAGGGCCGCGGCGATGGCCTCGCGCTCGACCTCGTCGACCATCGAGCGCAGGGGTGCGTGCTCGTCGCGCGCGGGGCGGACCTTGCCCTTCATCGTGGCCGGGAGGTGCTCGGGGCGCAGCGCTCCGCCGTCGGCCATCGCGATGGCGCCCTCGATGGCGTTGCGCAGCTCCCTTGCGTTGCCCGGCCACTCGTAGCGCACGAGCACGTCGGCGGTCTCGGGGGTGATCACGTATCCGCCGCCGCGCTCCGCGATCACGCGCTCGGCCAGCGGGATGATGTCCCTCGGTCGCTCCCTGAGCGGCGGCACGGTGATGGTCACGCCGTTGAGTCGAAAATAGAGGTCCTCGCGGAAGCGCCCGTGGGCGAGCTCCGCGGCGAGGTCGCGGTTGGTGGCCGCCACGACGCGCACGTCGACGGCCGTGGGCTGCGTCGCCCCGATGCGCACCACCGCGCGCTCCTCGAGCACCCGGAGCAGTCGCGCCTGATTCGACGCCGAGAGCTCTCCCACCTCATCGAGGAGGAGCACGCCGCCGTGCGCCGCTTCGAACACCCCGGCCTTGCGCTCCACGGCGCCCGTGAAGCTCCCGCGCTCGTGTCCGAAGAGCTCGCTCTCGGCCAGCGACTCGGGGAGGCTCGCGCAGTTGATCGCCACGAAGGGCGCCTTCGCGCGCGCGCTCGCCCTGTGGAGCAGCCTCGCGACGACCTCCTTGCCGCTGCCCGTCTCGCCCTGCACCAGCACCGGGAGCTCGTGCGACGCGAGCCTGCGCACCATCGCGAAGAGCTGCTGCGTCGCGGGGTCCGCCGCCACCACGTCGTCGTCGACGGGCTCCGCGGGCTCCGCGCGCTTCGAGCGTTCGAGGGGCACGTAGACCACCCGCGTGCTGCCCACGCGCACGATCGACCCCGGCGCCACCGTCGAGACCGCGGTCACCTTCCGGTCGTCGAGCCACGTCCCGTTGCTGCTCCCGAGGTCGCGCAGGAGCACGTGATCGCCGCGATAGAAGAGCTGCGCGTGCTGCCGCGACGTGCGCAGGTCGTCGAGGCGAACGTCCTGATCTTCACCGCGTCCGATGCGCAGCGACTTGCCGCGCGCGAGGAGCACCACGCGCGGAGGATGACCGGGCTCCTCCACGATGAAGCGTGCCGAGGGGGCCGAGTCGAGGCTGGCGATCGAGTCCGATGTGGTGTCCGTGGGTTCCATCGAGGTGTGGAGTCCACATTGCAATCCGTCGACCGCGGCGAAGAGCCTCGAAAATCCCTTGAAAACAAGCTTCTCCGGCGCGCATCACCCGTGGCGGGTGTCCGTACGCTGCGCTCCGGTCAGTGCATGTCTCGTACAGGGGAGAGTGCGATCAGGAGAGCGGGCTCTGCCCCGCTTCGGCCGCGAGGAGGTAGAGCACGGCCATGCGCACGGCGACGCCGGCCTCGACCTGATCGAGGATCACCGAGCGCGCGCCGTCGGCGATGTCGCTGTCGATCTCGACGCCGCGGTTCATGGGCCCGGGGTGCATCACGATGGCGTCGGGCTTCGCGCAGGCGAGCACGCGAGGGTTGAGCCCGAAGGTGCGGGAGTACTCCCGCGTCGAGGGGATGAGCGCCTCGGTGAGCCGCTCGTGCTGGATGCGCAGCATCATCACCACGTCGGCGCCCTCGACGGCGCGCGAGAGGTCGTCGAAGACCTCGACGCCGAAGGTCTCGATGCCCGCGGGCATGAGCGTGCGAGGCGCGCAGAGCCGCACGCGCGCGCCGAGGCGCGTGAGGAGGAGCGCGTTGCTCCGGGCGACGCGCGAGTGGGCGATGTCGCCCGCGATGGTGACCACGAGGTCGGCGAGGCGACCCTTGGCGCGACGGATCGTGAACGCGTCGAGGAGGGCCTGCGTGGGGTGCTCGTGGGTTCCGTCGCCAGCGTTCACGACGGCGGCGCGCGTGTGGCGGGCGATGAAGTGGGCTGCGCCCGACGACGCGTGGCGCACGACGAGGACGTCGGGGTGCATCGCCTCGAGGTTCTTCACCGTGTCGAGGAGCGACTCGCCCTTCGACACGCTCGACGTGCTCACGGAGATGTTCACGACATCGGCGGATAGGCGCTTGCCGGCGATTTCGAAGCTCGTGCGGGTGCGCGTGCTGGCCTCGTAGAAGAGGTTGATCACCGTCTTGCCGCGGAGCGTGGGGACCTTGCGCACGCGCCGCCGCGAGACGTCGAAGAAGACCTCCGCCGTGTCGAGGAACTGCACGATGTCCCGCGCCGAGAGGTCTTCGATGCCGAGGAGGTGTCGCAGCGGGGAGCTCATCGCGCGCGAACCGTACGGCGAACCCGCGGGTTCCTCCAAGAGGTCGTCATCGATTCGTGGCGCGCGCGGCGAGCACGTACACCGCGTCGGGCTCTCCCTCGACGTCGACGCGCACATCGACGCGCTCGTCGCGCGCGGTCTCGACCACCTTGCCCGCGTAGTCGGGCTGCACGGGCAGCTCGCGGTGCCCGCGGTCGACGAGAGCCGCGAGCTGGATCGCGCGAGGGCGGCCGTAGTCCATGATCGCGTCGATGGCCGCGCGGGTCGTGCGCCCCGTGAAGAGCACGTCGTCGACGAGCACGATGGTGTGGTCTTCGACGACGAAATCGATCTCGCTGCGGCCGATGCGGGGGTCGGGCAGCGCCGTCGCCGCGTCGTCGCGGTAGAGCGTGATGTCGACGCTCCCCACGGGCACCTCGCGCCCCTCGCTCTCTCGGAGATACGCCGCGAGGCGCCGCGCCAGCGGGACCCCGCCGCGCCGCACGCCCACGAGCGCCACGCCCGCCGTGCCCCGGTTCCGCTCGGCGATCTCGCCCGCCATGCGCCGCAGCGCGCGCGCGATCTCGTGCTCGTCGAGCACCCGTCGCGGGCTGGACCCCTCTTCGCTCTGTGTGGTCATCGGCGCGCGAGACTACCGCAACGCGCGCCTTTGAGAACCGTGTGTGTGATCAAGCCCCGCGCGCGGCGGCGTCGGCCTCGCGCGCGCCTTCGAGCGCGGATTGAACCTCGGCCTCGAGCTCCGCGAGGGCCTCTCTCGTCGACGCGTCGCGCGCGCTGGCCTCAGCTCCGATCGACTCGTCGAGGCGCTGCGAGAGGGCCATGAGGTACTCGTGCACCTCTCCGATGCGGGCCTCGGCGCGCTCGGACTCGCGTGACCACCGCGCGAGCCGCTCGATCTGCTCGTCGACGAGCGCCACGGCGCGCGCGCCCTCCGCGACGCCCTTCGCCACCTGCGCCGCCGCGGCCTCGCGACGGATGTTGAGCCCCGCGCGGTCTGTCGAAGCGACCCTCGCGCGGAGCCTGTCTCGCAGCGACGCGAGCTCGTCGGCGTGCTTGACCAGCGCGTCGATCGAAGGGACGAGCTGCCGGTGCACGGGGTCGCCCGACGCGAGCCTCGCGCGCACCTTCGCGGCCGTGCGGTGCAGCTTCGCCTCGGGGGTCTGTGACCTGCGACGCAGCGTGCTCGCGAGGCCGAGACCCGCCGCGAGGATCACCGCGCTCACGCCGAGCGCCGTGCCGTAGCGCACGAAGAACGGAGGCGCCGCGAGGGGCGTGGAGTCGGGGTTGAGCACCTCGAGCGTGACCTCGCCCGACACCGTGCGCGCGAAGTCTGCCACGGCGAGCATTCGCGTCTGCGCCAGCGGGAGGAGCCGCAGCGGGAGGCACGGCGACGACACCCGCGCCTCGACGCACGCGGGCCCCGGGTTGCCCGTCGCCGCGAGCCTGAATGCGTGCGCGCGGAGGTCGCGAGAGACGACCGTCCAGCCGCCCGCTTCGACGTCGTAGAGACCGCCGAGCACGGGCGCGCCTTCGCCCTCGACGCCCGCGGCGCCGGGGCGCGAGGTGAGCGCGTCGATGATCGAGCCGTCGTGGGACGAGCGCACGGAGCCGCGCACGATGACCTCACCGCCGGGGTCGACGGCGACGGGGCGTGCCACCTCGGTGATCGAGAGCGACACGCGGGGGTGCTCCTGCGCGAGCGCGAACGTGGGGGCGCTGAGAGCCGCCGCGAGGGCGATGGCGTGGCGCGGGATCAATGGAGCATCCCCTGTCCAGAGGTGTTGAGGAGGAGCGCGAGGGCGAGGGGCTCGCTCATTCCGCCGGTGCCGCCGAGGAGGTTGCGGAGGCGATCGACGCGCGACGCGTCCGCCGCGAGGCGGGGCTCGTGAAGGGCCGCGCTCGCAGCGCGGAGGAGCGACGCGCGCTCGTTGAGGAGGGCCGAGGCCTCCGCGGTTCCGCCGCTGCCGACGAGCCGCGCGGCGCGCACGAGGGTCTCGCCCGCGTCGAAGCCCTGCACCGAGCGGAGCACCGACGGATCCGCCGTCGCTACGCTGGCCGCGTCGGAGTCCGCGTAGCGCGCGCGCACCGGGGACTCATCCGTCACGTTGCGCCGCGTGAGCCTGTCTTTGTAGCGCAGCTCGACGGTCGCGATGGCCCGCGCGCCGACGCCCGCGGGCACGTCGAGCCCGAGCAGGATCACGTGCTGATCGTCGCGCGCGAAGCCCGGGATGAAGAAGCGCATCCCCCCTTCGGCGTCGCTCTGGCGGTCGCGCGCGATGCGGTCACGTCGCGCGGTCTGGTCGTCGACGGCGACCTCCTGCGCGCGCACCTGGGCGGCCTCGTTCACGTCGAGGCGACGCGATCCGTAGGTCTGCGTGAGCCGCACGTCGGGGCGCAATCGAACGCGGATTTCGACGGCCTGCGCGACGGGCTGGAGCCTGCTCTCGAGCTCCGTGGCGAGCGCCTGCGCGATGCCCTGCGAGTCGCGGACGTAGTAGTACCCGCCCGCTCCCTGCTGCGCGACGCCGCTCATGAGGTTGCCGTCGTAGTCGTCGCCGACGCCGAAGGAGCTGGTCTGTACGCCGGTCTGAAACGCCCTGCCCGCCATGGCGCCGATGGCCTCGGCGTCGGTCTCGCCCGCGTTGGGGCGTCCGTCGGAGAGCAGCATCACGAGCTTCACCCACTCGGGCGCCTGCGGGCCCCGCGCGGCCTCGGCGTATCCGAGCTCGAGGCCGCCCGAGATGTTCGTCCCGCCTTCGAGCTGGAGCCCCGCGATCGTGTCGAGGATCTGCTGGCGGCGCGGTCCCACGAGCCCTTCGGGGACGCGCACCGAGGCCGTCGCGCCGAAGGCCACGAGCGAGAAGTGGTCCGTGGGTTCGAGGCGAGAGACGAGGTCTTGCGCCGCGCGGCGGGCGTTCTCGATGGAGGGCCCCGCCATGGAGTTGCTCACGTCGAGCACGACGTGAACGGACATCGGGGGACGCGCCGTGGCGGCCGTCGCGCTGGAGCGGAGCGCGATGCGGAGGTGCGTCGGTCCGCCCGAGGGCGCGAGGGCCGAGCGTTCGAGGTCGACGCGCCACGCGAGCGCTTGCGTCGTAGGCGCGGGCATCTCGGGCGCGTACCGGCTGCCTACGTCGCCGACGAGCTCGCGCGACTCGCGAGGGAGCTCGCCGCGCGCGAGGGAGGCTTCGAAGCCCGCGAGGTGCCCGCGGCCGGGGCGGTACGTGGTGGCGAAGCGTCCGTTGGGGTCGATGGTGGGGAGCGTGATCGAGGTTCCCGCGGGGGCGCCGGGGCCCGCGTTGATCATCCCGAAGCCCTGCGGCGCGGGGATGCGCATCGCCGTGGTGGGCGCCGTCGCCGCGGGGGGCTGAAACGCAGGGAGGCCGCCGAGCCCGTGGGCGCTGTCGGCGCTCATCGCGCGGCGCCCGGGGCGAGCCGCGGGCATCGGGGCTGCGGCGTTGTTGAAGCGACCGTCGCCGCCTCCGCCCGAGGCGCCCACGCGCGCGGCTCGCTCTGCGGGCGCAGGATCGGCGACCGTCGGCGCGCGCTGAAGGGAGGGGGGCGGAGACGTGGGCGTGGCGGTTGCCGTGGCGGTGTGCTCGCTCTCTCCGAGGCTCGAGATCTGGTTCGCTCCGCGGTTGATCCGTGTGGACACAGAGCCCTTGTCGCACGCGGCGAGGCAGGCGAGGCCCGAGGCGAAGAGGACGGCGAAACTCCGAGGGGTCTTGTGGTTCACGAGCACGGTCTCCTCCCACGCGATAGGTGGTGTCGCTGCGTCGCTCGGACGGAGGCGTCGCGGCGATGGTTCCCTGATGACAAGGAGATCGTCGAGGGAATTGGGTGGAGCCGCGCTTCTCAGCGGTTCGGAGAGAATCGCGCGGCGCGAAGGACCTTCGCTTGACCTGTGAGCGAGCGACGCGATAGGCCATTGTCTGTCATGCCCCGACGCGTCCTCGTCGTCGACGACAGCGCGACCTTGCGTCGGATCATGCGCCTCGTCCTCGAGGGGGCGGGGCACGAGGTCGAGACCGCCGCGGACGGCGCCGAGGGCCTCGAGCTCGCGCAGCGCGACCGCTTCGACCTCGTGCTCGTCGATTTCGTGATGCCGCGGCTCAACGGCTATCAGTTCGTGCAGGCGATGCGGTCGATCCCGGCGCTCCAGCGGCTCCCCGTGGTGCTCGTGTCGGCGAAGGCCGAGCAGATCGGCGAGCGCTTCATCAGCCAGACGGGGGCGACGGAGGTCGTTCAGAAGCCCTTCACGCCTGACGAGCTCACCTCCGCGGTCTCGCGCGCCCTCAACCGCGGCGCGCCGCCCGAAGAAGAAGACCCCTTCGCGGGGTTGATCCTCGATGACGACGAGCCTCCGACGGGCTCGCGGTCGAACCCCGATCAGCGCTTTCACGACGCGCGCACGGTGGCCCTCCAGGGCTTCGGCCCCGCCGTGAAGGCCGCCGCGGCCGCGCTCGCCGCGAGGGTCAAGGAGCCCGCCTCGGCGGTTCATCCGCGCTCGTCGTCGGCGTCATCGGCGCCCGCGGCTGCGCCCGCCACCGCGCCCGCGCCGCCGCTCACGGTCCAGCCCCCGAGGCCGCAGGTCTCGACGGGGTCGCACGTGGCGCAGATCCCGTCGCGCTCGGCCGTCGAAGCCGCGCACGGTCGCTTCACCGAGCTCCTCGCGAAGGAGCTCGTCCCCGCGTTTCAAGACGTGGCCGACACGCGCATGGAGGTGACCGAAGAGGCCGTCCTCCAGATCCTTCGGTTCTACCTCCCGGCGACGCGGGTCGCGGGCCTCTACAGGGAGCTCCGGCCCCTCGAAGCGGGCCTCCGGGGCAACGTGGTGCTCGACGGTCTCATCGAGTCGGTGCCGCTCGGAGAGGTCTTTCAGCTCCTCGCGTTCCAGTCGCAGACGGGGCTCCTCGTGGTCGATCGCGGGTCCGAGGGAGCGGCCTCGGTGACCTTCGCGCTCCGCAACGGGCGCGTCGACCTCGCCGTCGGTCGCGGCCTCGCGGACGAGTTTCGCCTCGGGCGCTACCTCGTCGAGACGGGGGTGGTGTCACGCTCTCACATCGACGCGGTGATCGCCTCGCTCTCGGGGCAGCGCGTGCTGCTCGGACAGGCCCTCGTCACGGGCGGATTCATCCGTGAGAGAGACCTCGAGCGCGCCCTGGAGAGACAGACCTGCGAGATGCTCTACGAGGTGGTGCGCTGGTCGGGCGGACGCTTTCGCTTCGAAGCGGGCTCGACGCTCGGTGAGGCACAGCTCGCGCGGCTCGGGCTGCCGAGCGAGGGCTTCGTGCTCGAAGGCTACAGGCGCCTCGACGAGTGGAGGATGATCGGCGAGTACCTCCCGTCGGACAGGATGGTCTTCGCGCGCGACGAGTCGGTGGTGTCGGCGCTGCCGAGGCATGAGCTCCACGTGAACGAGCAGCGGGTGCTCGACGCGATCGACGGGGCCCGCTCGGTGCGCGACGTCGTCGACGCCGTGTGCATGAGCTCCTTCGACGCGTGCAAGATCCTCTATCGGCTGCTCCAGGCGAGGCTCGTCGCGCCCGTCGCGGCGTAGTGCGAACTGGTCACGACAGGGGCTTGACGCGGCGAACGACCTTCCGTAGGGTCTGCGCCCCTTCCGTCGGCTCCGTGCGGGAAATTCCTCGTACAGCCGGGACAACCTGGAGGAATTCTCATGTACGCCGTCATTCAGACGGGTGGAAAGCAGTACCGCGTGGCCCCGGGCGATCGACTCCGTGTCGAGAAGCTCCCGGGTGATCGTGGCGCCACCGTCACGTTCGACAATGTTCTCATGGTGGGTGGCGAAGGCGCCGCTCGCGTTGGCAAGCCCACCGTCGCGGGCGTCAAGGTCACCGCGCAGATCACCGCGCAGGACCGCGCCAAGAAGATCATCGTCTTCAAGCTGAAGCGCCGCAAGAACTACCGCCGCAAGCACGGCCACCGTCAGTACTACACCGAACTTCACATCACCGGCATCGAGGGCTGAAGCGCCATGGCACACAAAAAAGGTCAGGGGTCCTCTCGCAACGGGCGCGACAGCAGCGCGCAGTTCCGTGGCGTGAAGGTCTTCGGCGGCGAAGAGGTCCGCGCTGGCAACATCATCGTGCGCCAGGTGGGCAGCCTCTTTCACGCCGGTCGTAACGTCGGCACCGGCAAGGACTGGACGCTCTTCGCCCTCGTCGACGGCATCGTGAAGTACGAGCGCAAGGGCCGCGATCGTCAGAAGATCGTCGTGATCCCGCTCGCCGCCGCGACCGCCGCCGCCACGCCCGCCTCCTGAGCGTCACCCGACGTCGCGCGTCGCCCTCCTCGCGGCGCGCACCCTCGACAGCATCCCCACAGCGATAAGCCTCTCTCCGATGATCACCGTCACGGAGAGCTCGCGCGTCGTCGCGAGCGCGGTGAGCTCCTCGGCGTGATCTTCGCGCATGAGGTCCGCGCCTCTCGCGAGCGGCGCGAGCGCGGGCAGGCACAACATCCCCGACGCGTACGCGAACGCGGGGACCCTCGCGCGCGCCCCCGCGCCGTCGTCGAGCGAGAGCGCGGGGTGCATATGCCCGAGCACGAGCCTCCCGCCGCGTCCGATGGCGAGCGCGCGCTCGCCGCGCAGCCGATCGACGCCCTCGTCGCCGTGCATCACGAGGTGAGCGCCCACGGAGCACGCGTCGGTCATCTCGACGCCGCGTCGCGCGAGCAGATCATCCGATCCGCGGTCGTGGTTGCCTGGAACCACCGAGAGCGCGCGTCCTCCGAGCGCGTCGAGGAGCGCGTCGAGCGGCGACCTCGCGCCCGCGCGCGCGGCGAACGCCGGACGGCCGTGCACGAGGTCTCCCGCGACGATCACGCGCGCGACGTCGACCTGCGACATCATCGAGCGGAGCCGCGCGAGGAGCGCGTCGTCACCCTGCGCGGGCAGCGTGTAACCCCTGCGTTGCAGCGTCTGGACGTAGCCCGCGTGGAGGTCGGCCACGACGAGCGCGCGCGCCGAAGGGACGTACGCGCCGCCCGGCGCGAGGAGCGTGAGGTCGTCGTCGAGGGCGATCACGCGTCGTCTCCGGCGAGGGCCGCGGCGCGTTGAAAGAGCGCGTGCGCCGCGGCTGCGAGCGCCGACTCGGGGTCGTCGGGCGCGACGGTGTCACGCGCGGCCCACGCGAACACGGGGATCGCGATGGGCGACGGGCCTTCGAGCGTGGCGATGTGCCAGGGGCGTCGCGCGAGCTCGGCGAGGCGTCGCTCGGCGCGCGGGCCGTCGAGCGCGGTCCACACGGTGAAGCGCAGCGCGCGGAGGAGCACGTGATCGGAGTCGTACTTACGGAGCACGTCGTAGAGGAGTCCCGGCGTGACCGTCCCGCGTGCGCGCTCGGGCGTCCAGAGCTGCGCGACGCGCGCCACCTCGCGGAAGTACGCCGCCGCGAGCACGCTCCCGTCGAGCGAGTTGAGGAGGTCGTCGAAGAGCTCGTGCGGCGAGAACCACGCGCGCAGCGTCTCTTCATCGGGCTCGCGCTTGAGGCCCGTGAGCGTCACGCACGCGCACTCGTCGCTCACCGACACCTCGCAGCCGAGGCCCGTGGCGCCGCGCACGCGCGCCCCGACGGCTCGCGCGATCACCTCGTTGGCCATCGAGCCGGCGAGCGTGAGCGCCGCGACGTGGAGCTTCTTGCCCTCGCGCACGCGCTCGATCACGAAGCGCTTCGAAGTGGGCAGCGCCGACACGGCCCGCTGCGTGTGAATGAGCGTTCGTACGGCCCGCGCGTTGTCGACGCCCGTCGAGAGCGCGGCGCGCAAGGTCTCGACCTCGTCTGCGGGAGCGCGCTTCACGGCGTCTTCGAGGGCGCCCCAGAGGCGCTCGCACGACGCGCTCACGGGCTCGCTCTGCGACGCCCTCGCACCCGCCCACGAGGGCACCGTGGTGGAGCTGTTGCGCGCGGGCCTCACCTGGATCTCTCCCGCGGAGAGCGAGGCCACGCGCCACACCCGCGCGCCGAGCACGAAGTGATCGCCGACCTCGAGGAGCCCCGCGAAGCGCCCCTCGACCTGACCGACGGTCATCGCGCCGTTGCGCACGGGCACGGCGACGTCGCCGACGATGGTGCCCACGGCCTGCATGTATCGACGCAGCGATCGCTTGCTCGCGATGGCCCACCGCTCGCCGTCGGTCACGATGCGCGCGAGCTCGGGGTAGGCCGCGAGCCCGTCGCCGCCCGTGGCGAGGTAGTTGAGCACGTCGTCGAGGTCGTCGTCGTCGAGGTCGCGAAAGGGCCACGCGGCGCGGATCGTCGACGCGATCTCGTCGCGCGAGCATGGCGAGAGCGCGACGCGCGCGAGGACGGCCTGCGCGACCACGTCGAGGTCGTAGGCGCGGAGGTCGACGTCTTCGAGGTCGCCGCGTCGCGCGGCGTCGAGCACGGCGACGCAGCGCACGAGGTCGAGCGCGCTCGTGGGCACCACCGTCGCGCGAGGGGCGCAGCCGGGGCGGTGATCGGCGCGCCCCGCGGCCTGGAGGAGCCGCGTCACGGATGGCGGAGACGACAGCACCATCACGCGCGACACGGCGGGCAGGTCGACGCCGACCTCGAGCCCGCTCGTGGCGACGACGGCGCGCAGCGAGCGTGCGGCGACACCCTCGGCGACGGCGCCGCGCTCCTCGGCCGAGAGCGAGCCGTGGAAGCAGGCCACCGACATCCGCGCGGGGAGCACGTCACGGAGCGCGAGCGTCCATTGTTCTGCGCGGGCGCGCGCGCTGACGAAGACGAGCGAGGTGCCGTCGCTCGACGCGAGCGCCCTCGCCACCGTGGGGAGCGCCGCGCGCCACAGCCACGAGCCCGACGGAAAGGCCGAGTCCATCACCGGGTCCGCGAGGTCGAGCGCGGGAGCTTCTCCGCCGCCCGCTTCGATCACGCGCGTCTCGTCGGAGACCCACGAGGCGAGCGTCGCGAGGGGCTTCACCGTGGCGCTCATCGCGACGCGCCGCGGACGCGCTCGACCCTGCGAGATCACGTGCGCGTCGAGCACCGCGAGCGTCGCCGCGAAGAGCGCGCCGCGCTTGCCCGCCGCGAGGAGGTGCACCTCGTCGAGCACGACGGACTCCACGGCCGAGAGCGTCGCGCGCGTGTCCGTTGCGAGCATCACCGCGAGCGTCTCGGGCGTGGTGATGAGCACCTCGGGCGGCGAGCGACGGAGCTTCGCGCGGTGGTGGCTCGTGCTGTCACCCGTGCGCGCGTCGACGCGGACGCGCGCGTCGAGGCCCTTCGCGAGCTCCGCGATGCCCTTCGTGTGACCGTCGACGAGCGCGCGAACGGGCGCGACGTAGAGGATCCGCGCGCTGACGGGGCGCTCGGTCTCCTTGTCAAGACGCGAGTCGAGCGAGGCGATGAGCGGGAGCATCACCGCAGCGGTTTTTCCGCTGCCCGTGGGGGCCGTGACGAGCAAGGGCCCCGGCGTCGCGAGCGCTGCGAACACAGCGCGCTGCACGGGCGTCGGCGACATCGACCGCTCGCGCAGCCACGCGACGGATCGATCGACGGCATCGTCGTGACCAGCGTCACTCCTGCGCACTCGGGTCTTGCGCCCCCGCGCAAGGGGTTCAGAATGCGAAGCGTCGACGGAGCGCCGGACCATGAGAGAGCCGACGGGTGTATCACCCTCTCCGTGACAGATGAACAGCACCCTTCGGGGCTTGCACCTCCCCCCGAAAATGCCGTTGAATCAACCGCTAAGACCGCGTGAAAAGTGATCGAGGGGATTATGGCGATGCCGAGCGTTCATGGTAGTGTCGCTCCCGTGGAGGTCGTGCTCCGCAAGCTCGGTCCGAAACCAGGTCGCCCCGTCATCGGGAGGCTCGTTCGCGCCCCTCGTCGTGGCGCGGTGGTGGTCATCGAGTTCCCCGACGGGCTGCACGAGTACGTGACCACGCCGGTGCGTCGCATCCTTCGCGTCGCGGGGCAGGAGGTCTACTACCTCCAGACCACGAATAGCCGCTATCGGCTCGAAGTTCGCCGCGCGGCGCCCTCGTCTTCCGAGACCTCCCAGGCTCGCTGAGCGCGTCTCTCTCTCCGCGCTTCTCTCTCTCTCTCTCAAATCTCCTTTCAGACACGAACGTTCGAGATGACCTCTCCGAGTCGCTCCACGAGCGAGCCGCAGAGCGCGGTCACCCACGCGACGCCGTCGGGCTTCGGATCACCCGTCGCTTCGTTCATGTAGAGCGCGCGGTTGAGCTCGATCTGGATGGCGTGAAAGCCCTCGTGGGGGCGCCCCCAGCGCACCGTCGTCGCGCCACCGCGGTAGGGATCGTCGTGTCGCACGCTGAGCCCCGCGGATCGAAAGTGCGCGTCGACCGCGTCGATGAGCGCGCGCGCGGCGGTGGTGCGGCCCTGCGTTCCTGGGACGACGTCGGCGCGGCGGACGCGCGGGCCGCCGTGCGGTGACGGCGCGGTCGACGGCATGGAGTGAGCCGCTACGAGGAGCGCGCGCCCGTGACGCGCGCGCAGCGACGTGAGCGCCTCGCGCAGCGCGCCGTGATACGGGCGGTAGTACGTCGCGAGCCGCGCTTCGAAATCGCCGCGCGAGATCGGGCTCCGCAGCGCGGCCTTGCCGTCGCCGCTCTCGCGCCAGATCACCCCGCGGGGGAACTCCTTCTCGCGTTGCGCGACGCCTCGCACGGCCCACTCGTCGACGTCGGTGTCGTCGCGGTTCAGGTCGACCACGTAGCGCGACGCGCAGGCCGCGAGCAGCGTCGCGCCGTGCGACGGGGCGTCGCGGTAGAGCTCGTCGACGTAGGAGTCCGCGTCGCGTCGGATCGCGTCGGCGCTCACGAGCAGCGTCGCGCGCACCTCCTCGGGCAACGCCACGCTCGCGTGAGGGACCTCGACCACGACGGGCACCTCCCTCTCTCGCGGTCGCACCAGTCGGAACATCGACGCCCCCCCCAACAACCGCAGCGATGTCTACCCGCGCATGGCCTTCGCAGCGCGCTCGATCCACGCGGCCAGATGCGGATCGGTGGGGCCCTCGGGCGCCTCGCACGGAGCCAGCCACGCGGGGCCGCGCTCGTCGTCTCCGCGGACGCGCAGCACCACGCCGTCGAGCGCACCGAAGCGTCCGTCACGCGCCAGGAGCGGCAGCACGTCGGGGCCCGTCGAGCGCCTCGGAGACGCGATCCAGCCCATGCGCTCGCCCGTCGGCAGCGCGCCGCTCCACCCCGCGACGCGGTGGTCGACGGGGTCCGTGGTCGTCGTCGAGAGCGTCGCGAGCCACGCGCCCACGGTGCCGTCGCCCTCGCCGTCAGGGAGCGTGAGCGCGTCGCGCGCGAGGGCCTCTCGCAGCGTCGTGAGGGGCGTGTCGAGCCGAACGGTCACGTGCCGCGAGACCGCGTCGACGACGATCGCCTCGGGCGCCTCGGGGCCTCGCGTGAGCGCCTCGCTCGCATCGGGAACGAGCGCGCCTCGCACGAGCACGCCGCTCGGATCGGCCGCGCTGCGGAGCGCTTCGAGCACGCGCACGCCCGCGCCCCACTCCATCCCCATCGCAGAGCGCTTCGAACGTCCGACGCCGTGGTGGTGCGCCACGGTGCCGCCGGCCTCGTGCGCCGCGGTGAGCGCGCGCTTCCACGTGGCGTCGTAGGTGACGGTCGCGTCGGCGTCGGTCTTCGAAGCGCCCGCGAAGGTGAAATAGATCGAGCATCCGTCGGGGTACGCGTGGCTCATGTGGGCCATCACGAAGCCGCCGCCGCCGAGCGCCTCGCGCACGCTCTCGTAGAGCGCGCCGAGGCGAGACCACGGCGCGGCGACCTCCATCGTGTCGGCCCACACGCCGCGGGCGTACGTGGGCGGCTGGCGGTAGCTCACGGCGTGACGGCGCACGAGCCACCGTCGCCACGCGGCGTCTCCCGCGTCGCGTCCTGCGGCGCCGAGGCAGAGCGAGCGGGCGCGCGCGAGGGCGTCGTCGACGGGCTCGGCGTCGGTGGCTTCGAACACCACGATGAGCAGCGAGCGGCCGTAGACGTGATCGGCGAGCGTGTGCGCGACGGCGTTGACGGCGCGGGGGTGGTCGAGCACGCGGCGCAGCACCGCCTCGAGGCGCGGATCTCTGCGGCCCGGCGAGGGCTTCGGCTCGCCCGGCGCGTCGTGCGAGGTCGAGCCCTGGAGGAAGAGCCACGTGTCGAAGGGGTCGTAGAGGCGCGTGACCGCCGGGCGCAGGCCCGCTTGATAGAGCGCGCGGATGGCGCCCCACGCGTCGCGCATCGCGCTGAAGGTGAACGCGAGGCCCTTCCACTGCGTCGGCGCGGGCCACACGCGGAGCGTCGCGCGCGTGAGGAAGCCGAAGGTCCCTTCGCTGCCCACGAGGAGCGGGCGCATGTCGGCGTCGCCGTCGCGTGGCGCGGCGGCGCGAAAGGGCTCGCCGTCGCCGAGCACGCCCTCGACGCCGAGCACCATGTCCTCGATCTTGCCGTAGCGCCCGGAGCACTGGCCCGCCGAACGCGTCGCGACCCAACCCCCCACCGTCGAGCAGTAGATCGATGACGGGAAATGTCCGAGCGTCGCGCCCCTCCGACGCAGCCGCTCCTCGAGGTGCTCCCCGAGGTAGCCCGCCTCGACGGTGCAGCGCCCGCGGGCGACGTCGACGTCGGTGAGCGCGCGCATGCGCTTCATGTCGACGGCCACCACGTCGCGGCCCGGCTGGATCGCGCCGACGACCCCGCTGCCCGCGCCGTAGGGGATGAGCGACACGCCGCTCGTGGCAGCGAAGCGCAGGAGCGTCGAGAGCTGCGCGTCGGTCTCGGGCCACACGACGGCGCGCGGACCCGACGGGCGAGGGAGGTCGCCGCGCGTCGCGATGAGCTGGCGGGGCCACAGGTCGTGGGCGTAGGCGCTGCGGTCGGCGCCGTCGGTCGAGACGGCGTCAGGCGAGAGCAGCGCGGCGAGGTCTCGGGCGAGCGGGTCCATCGGTGGTGAGCGGCGAGTGTCGCGCGACGCGGGACGTCGGCACAACGACAACTCACCGCAGGCGCTGCGTCACCAGCAGGCGCGTCTCGGCGAGGTTGAGCCGGTGCCACGTCGACCAGGGCCCCTGGCGCTCCAGCGCGTCGAGCGCGCGGATCGCCCCGGCGGGGTCTCCGTCGCGCGCGACGAAGCGGAGGTGCTGCGTCCGGCGGTCGAGCGTGACGCCCTCCCGCGCGAGCATCGTCGCGTACGCCTCGTGCGCCTCGGGCAGCCGTCCCTCGCGCTCCAGGGCCTTCGCGATGCAGCCCCAGGGCTCGGCCCATCGAGGCATCGCGCGCGACGCGTGACGGCACCGCCGCAGCGCGAGGAAGGGCGCCCCGTGCGCGATGTGGACCTCGCCGTACGCGACCTGCGCGACGGCGCTGTCGCGGTGCACCTGCGACGCGTCGAGCATGAGCATCTCCGTCGACGCCCACACCGCGTGGCGCGACGCGGTGAGCGCCGTGAGCGCGAGGAGGACCACCGCGAGCGCCGACGCCGCGACGAGCGTGCCGACGCGATGGGCGACGCGCGCGAAGGCCGCGCCGAAGAGCACGCAGGCCCCCGCGGAGGCCATGTACCACCCGTGCTCCGAGAAGGGCCGCGCGAGCACGAAGGGGACGTTCACCGCGACGAGGCCCGCGACGAGGGTCCACGTCGCCGCGTCGCCGAGCGCGTGACGTCGGCGCCAGCTCCACGCGGTGAGCGCGGCGAGCGCGGCGAGCACGCCCGCGCCGAGCGCCACGTCGGCGTCGAGCTTCGAAGACGGCAGGATCGCGCCCGGCGCATAGTCGGGCAGGAGGTCGAGGGGGGCCATCGTGAGGCGCGTGGCCTTGCCGAAGGTGCGGGCGGCGGTGATCGCGCGCTGCGCCGTCGAGGCGCCCGAGAGCGGGTTGTAGAGCGAGAGGTCGCGCCGCGAGCCCGGTCCGAGCGCGTGGGTGCGCAGCGCGATGTAGGCCACGAGCGAGAACGCGTAGCCCGCGTAGCGAGTCGGCCACGTCCTCCAGGCGACGCCGTCGCGCGCGTCGCGGATCATCACCAGCGCGAGCGCCGCGAGGGTGAGCTCGCTCGACAGCGCGCCGAGCAGGAGCGCCGCGGGGGCGCCGACCCGGTGTGTCGAGCCGCCGCGTCCGTGGAGCGTGCACACCGCGGCGGCGGCCAGAAACCCGAGGATGTCTCCGAGGTTCGTCGCGGGGAACACCGCGTCGGTGTGGAGCGTGTGCGCGGCGAACACCGACCCCGCGACGACGGCGGCGATGTTCGAACCGAAGCGCCCCCACGCGAAGCGCAGCACGAGCGCCGACGAGAGCGCGTGCAGGAGCGCGCTCAGCGCGTGAAAGAGCCGCGGCGTGCCGTGACCGAGGCGCCACACGACGGCCCACACGAGGCTCGTGAGCGGCCTGTACACGCCCGTCTGCCACGAGGCGTCGCGCGGGGCGCCCCACACGTCCGTCGAGAGCGCGCGGAGCACCGAGACGGGCGCTCGCACGGCGTCGCTCCGCAGGAGGAGCGACTCGTCTTCGAAGACGAAGCCGAGGCCCGGCGCGCGTCGGTAGATGTAGAGCGCGAAGAGGGCGACCGCGACCGCCCAGAGCCAGGGGCTCCGGAGGCCGAGCCGCCGCACGAGCCGGTCGAGGTGCGCCGACACCTCGTCGCGTGCAGACATCTCGTGATGGAAGCCTTCGCGCGCGCCGCGGGTCAAGCGCCATCCGCCGCGGAGGTGACTTCCGCTGTCACCCCTCGGGCCCCGTGTGTACCCTCGCGCGATGCATCCTAACGAAACCCTCATTCGTAAGTTCTACGAGGCATTCGCGAGGCTCGATGGCAGCGAGATGGCCGCCTGCTACGCGCCCGACGTGAGCTTCTCCGACCCCGTGTTTCCTGACCTCCAGGGCCCCCGCGCCGGAGGCATGTGGAAGATGCTCACGGCGCGCGCGAAGGACCTCAAGCTCGCGACCTCGGGCTTTCGCGCCGACGACCGCACCGGCGAGGCGCACTGGGAGGCCTGGTACACGTTCTCGGGCACCGGCCGCGCGGTGCACAACATCATCGACGCGCGCTTCGAATTCCGCGACGGGCTCATCGTCCGCCACGTCGACACCTTCGACTTCTGGCGCTGGTCGCGTCAGGCGCTGGGGCTCCCGGGCGTGCTGCTCGGGTGGAGCCCGATGCTTCGAAACAAGGTCCGCGCGCAGGCCGCGAAGGGCCTCGACCTCTTTCTCAAGGGCTGAAGCTCTCGTCGTCTTCGTCGCCCGCCGTCGCGTCGGCGAGGAGCATCGCGACGTCGTCGGCGGTGATGCCCGCGAGCGCGCTCGCCTCGGACCTTCCGTCAGAGAGCAGCGCGTCGGCGAGGGTGCGCTTTCGGTCCTTCAGCGCCTCGACGCGGTCTTCGACGGTTCCCCTCGCGACGAGCCTGTAGACGGTGACCGCGCGCGTCTGTCCGATGCGGTGGGCGCGCGCCGTGGCTTGATCTTCAACGGCGGGGTTCCACCACGGGTCGCAGTGGATCACGGTGTCGGCCGCGGTGAGGTTGAGCCCCGCGCCGCCCGCCTTGAGCGACACGAGGAACAGCGGCGCCGCCCCCTCCTGAAAGCGTCGGATCACGAGCTCGCGCGAGACCGTCGCGCCGTCGAGGTACTCGTAGGTGATCCCCTCGCGGTCGAGGTCCGCGCCCCAGAGCTTCAGGAGCTCGGTGAACTGCGAGAACACCAGCGCGCGTCGCCCCTCCGCCACGAGCTGCTTGACCGTCGCGAGAAAGACCTTCCGCTTCGATCCGATCACCGCGGTCGTGGGGTCGACGAGCCTCGGGTCGCACGCCATCTGCCGCAGTCGAAGCAGCGCCGTGAACATCGCGATGCCGGGCTTCGCCGCCGGATCGCGGCGCATGAACTCCCGCACCTCCTCGCGCAGCACCACCGCGAGCGCGTCGTAGACGTGACGATGCGACGAGGGGAGCGGGCACACGAGGTCGATCTCCTGCCGCGGCGGGAGATCATCGAGCACCTCGGCGCGCGTGCGACGCAGCACGAAGGGACGCACCAGCGCGCGCAGCCTCGCGGACACCACGGCCGCTTCGAAGACCTTCGGCGAGGTCACGCCCGCGACGGCCGCCGCTGCGATGGGCTTCTCGTAGCGCGCTTCGAAGCGCGCGCGGGGCCCCAGCATCCCGGGGTTGGCGAAGTCCATGATCGACCAGAGCTCGGCGAGGCGGTTCTCGACGGGCGTCCCCGTGAGCGCGAGGCGCACCTTCGCGCGGAGCGAGCGCGCGGCGCGCGTGGTGGTCGCGTCGGCGTTCTTGATGTTCTGCGCCTCGTCGAGCACCGCGTAGCGAAAGGTCACCGCGCGCAAAAGCTCCGCGTCTCGGCGGAGGAGCGCGTAGGTCGTCACCACGAGGTCGAAGCGCGCGAGCTCCGCGGTGGCGCGCTCCGATGCGCCGAGCCCCTGGAGCGAGAGCACCTTGAGCGACGGCGCGAAGCGCTGCGCCTCGTTCACCCAGTTGCTCGCGACGGACGTGGGACACACCACGAGCGACGGCGCGGCGCCCTCGCGGTCGCGCTTCCACGCGAGGAGCGCGAGGGTCATCACGGTCTTGCCGAGGCCCATGTCGTCGGCGAGCACGCCGCCCGCGCCCATCGCGTCGAGAAACTGGAGCCACGCGAGACCCTGCTTCTGATAGGGACGCAACGACGTGGCGAAGTCCTTCGGGAGCTCGGGCGAGGGGGCCACCGTGACCGCGCGAAGCGATTTTCGAAGCGCCTCGGCGGACTCGTCGCGCGTGCTCTCCATCGCGTCGAGCCAGCGCTCAACGCGCCCATACTGATGCAGCGGGACCTTCGCCCCGGCGCCGTCTTCCGTGGCCGTGAAGGCCTCGCCCGCGTCGTCGAGGAGGTCGGCCACCGCGTCGCCGATCTCGGCCAGCGAGCGGTCGTCGAGGAGCACCCAGCGCCGCTTCTTCGCGAGCGCCGCGCGGATCGCGTCGAGGTCCACGCGTCGTCCGCCCGAGTCGATGGCGAGCGCGAGGTCGAGCATCGAGCCGGTGTGCGAGAGCCGCAGCCGCGCCGTGATCGGCTCGCGCCCCCGCACGCCACCGAGCGACGCGGGGACCATCACCGCCACCGTAGGGTCGTTGCGCTCTCGCAGCGATTGAACGCCAGTGAGCCAGAAGCGCGCGGCGTCGTCGTCGAGCGCGATGAAGGCGTCGCGCGTGGGCTCCCAGCGCATCGCGCTCGCGGTCACGGCGGCGAGCACCGCGCCCTCGAGGTCTTCATCGCGACGGTCGTCGGACGATGCCGCCGCGAGGCTCGTCGGGGTCACCGAGACGACGCCGTGCGGATACACCGCTTCGAGGCGCGCGGTGAGGCTCAGCGGCGATCCGTCGACGTGCAGGTTGAAGCTCGGAACCCTGTCAGCGAGCCCCATCGTCGAGGCCGAGGGGAGCGACACGCTCCTCCCTCGCAAGCGCTTTCGAAGCGCCTTCCAGAGCGTCTCGGCGTGCTCGGGGAGGAGCTCGACGGCGGGCGAGACCTGGAGCAGCCACGCGGTCTCGGGGTCGACGCTCGGATCGACCGCGAACACCCGCTGCTTCGCGGGGACCCACAGAAACGAGTACGGCCCGCGAAAGAGCACCGTCTCTCGCGAGGGCACGTCGACGCTCCCATCGCGACTCTTCCACCGCGCTTCGAGGGCGTCGGTCACGGCCTCGTCGCCCGCGAGCCGCTCGCCCCAACGACCGCCCTCGTGCGCGCCCTGGATGGTTCGCATCGACGACTCCTCGGGCGCGAGCGAGAGGCTGAGATCACGACGCGGGAGGCGCGTTCGCGCGACGTGCAGCGTGAGCGCCTCGCTCTCGAACACGAGCGGAGATCCGTCGGCGAGCATCACCCTCGCGGCGGGTCTCTCTCTCAGAAGATGCAGCGCGAGGGCCGCCTCGGTGCCCGTGGCCTTGAAGCCCTTCTTGTTGCCCGAGCGCGCGTCGAGGAGCCGCAAGATGCGCCGGTCTTCAGGCGCGAACGCGATCGAGCGAACGGCCCCGGCGTCGAGAAAACCTCGCTGTCCCGGGAGCCTCACGCGGACCTCGAGCGCGGCGCTCCCGTCGAAGCCCGCGACGCGCGATTGCAGCGAGCGACCCGCGAGCTCCGCCGAAGGGAGCATCACGAAATACTCGGGCGGCGCCGCGGGCGTGGCCGCTTCGAGCGGTAACCACGAGGTCGCGATGCGCTCCGCCGTCCACGCGCGATGAACGGCGTCACGCCATCGCGGGAGCTTCGCGAGCTGCTCGGACACGTCATCGCCGCGGAGGAGCGCGTCGCGCAATCCGTCTGCGATGGAGAGGTCTGAGAGCACCGCGGCGGTGTGCGGGCACACGCCCCAGGCGCGGCACGAGCACTCGTGTTCGAACTGCGCTCCGCCGCCGCGTGACGGGCGGAGCACCACGGTGGCCTCGGATTTCTGCGCGCGGTAGAGCGTGGCGTGGAGCGTCCCGTCGGGGTCCATCGCGAGACGCTCGACGTCGAAGCCGTGGTGCACGAGGCGGTCGACGGGCACCCTCGCGAGCGTCGAGACCGCGCGCAGCGTGAGCGATTCGAACCAGGGCGGCGCGCGGCGGAGCTCAGTCATCGGTGCGTCCGCGCGCATCATGCGTAGGGGCGCGACGACGGGTCAACGACGCCCTGCGCACCGCCACGGGCGACACGCACCCGCGAAGCCCGCGACGCACATGACAAGCGCGCGGGGCTTCGACTAGCTTCCCGCGCCGCCATGAACCGAACCGAATGGTCTGTCACCGTCGCCGACGCAGTCCGCGACGCCGCCAAGCGTCGCCCCACGCACGTCGGCTTCTCCTTCGCCGACCCGCGCGGAACCGATCGCGTCTACACCAACGCCGAGTTCCTCGAGGCCGTGCGCAAGCGCGCCGCGGCGCTCCACGCGCTCGGACTCCGCAAGGGCGATCGCCTCGCGATGGTGGTCCCCGGCGCTGAAGACTTCGTGCTGAACTTCATCGGCGCGGTGCTCGGGGGGCTCGTGCCCGTGCCGATGTATCCGCCGCTCGCGCTCGGCAAGGTCGACTCGTACGTGAAGAACGTCGAGCACATCGTCGCGTCGTCGGGCGCGAAGGTGCTGCTCGTGAGCAAGGTCGTGCGGCCCATCCTCGGGTCCGCCGTCGAGACCGGCGCCATCGAGCGCATGGCCGTCGTCGAGAGCCTCGACCTCGACGCGCCGCGCGCCAACACCGAGCCCACGCTCTCGCCCGATGACCTGTGCTTCCTCCAGTACACGTCGGGGAGCACGTCGGCGCCCAAGGGCGTGCAGGTCACGCACGGCAACCTCGCCGCGAACGCCTGGGCCATCATCGCAGAGGCCCTCCGCGCCGACCCCGACACCGACCGCGGATGCTCGTGGCTGCCGCTCTATCACGACATGGGGCTCATCGGATTCGTCATCGCCCCGCTCTTCGGGTGCATCCCGGTGACCTTCCTCCCGACGCTGGAGTTCGTGAAGCGCCCCGCGTACTGGCTCGAAGCGCTGCACAAGTACCAGGCGACGATCACCTTCGCGCCGAACTTCGCGTACGCCCTCGCCGCGCGCCGCTCCAAGGACGCCGACATCGCAGGGTGGGACCTCTCGCGCATCCGCGTGCTCGGGTGTGGCGCCGAGCCCATTCAGCCCTCGACGCTCAACGGCTTCATCGAGCGCCTCGCGCCCACGGGCATCAAGGCCAACGCGCTCCTGCCCTGCTACGGCATGGCCGAGGCCACCCTCGCGATCTCGTTCTCGCAGACCGTGGGCGGCGTGCTCAAGGTCGACGCCGTCGACGCCGCGTCGCTGCGCGAGGGCGAGGCGAAGGCGTGGGCCGAGGGCTCCGCCGACGCCGACACGCGACGCGTCGAGATCGTGAACTGCGGACCCGCGGTGCCCGGTCACGAGGTGTGCGTGATGGACGTCGAGGGCAACCGACTCGGCGACCGTCAGGTGGGCGAGCTCTGCTTCAAGGGGCCGAGCGTCACGACGGGCTACTACGGCAACCCCGAGGCGACGGCGGCGTCGTTCCAGGGCGACTGGCTCCACTCGGGAGACCTCGGATACATGGTCAACGGCGACGTGTTCGTCTGCGGACGCGTCAAGGACATGATCATCATCCACGGCCGCAACTACTACCCCCAGGACATCGAGTGGCTCGTGCAGGAGCTCGAAGGCGTGCGCAAGGGCGCCGTCGTGGCCTTCGCGTGTCAGCCCGAGGGAGAGTCGTCCGAGCAGCTCGTCGTGGTGGCCGAGTGGTCGGGCAAGGAGAAGCCCGCCGACGAGGTGCTCGCGCGCATCGAGCGAGCGGTCAACGACGTGGTGCAGACCGAGGTGGGCCTCCGCCCGTGGAAGGTCGCGCTCATCCCCGCGGGGACGATCCCCAAGACCTCGAGCGGCAAGCTCCAGCGTCGCAAGACGAAGGACCAGTTCGAGCGCGGCACGCTGGGCCTCGAAGGCCCCGGCACCGAGAGCCTCCAGGCCAAGGCCGCGGTGGCCAAGCAGATGGCGCGCTCGTACACGGCGATGGCCAGGAGCGAGGTGATGTCTCGCCTGCCCGACCCCGTGCGCGCGTTCTTCGGTCGCAAGAAGTCGTAGTCTAGAAAACCCCTATATCTCAGGGCATTGCGCGAGGTCGAGGGTGCCCCCGAGGGGGCGCTCTCCGAAGGCCTCTCCGCGATCACCAGGCGCGGCGCTTCTGCGCTGGACCTTCGAAGAGCCGTGCGGCACCTTCCGGCCCCTCGTCTGCTTCTTCGCCCTTGAGGTGTCCCGATGCTGAGCCAGCTCCTCAAGCCCGACTACGAAGAGCTGATCCAGGCGAAAGACTGGGACACGCTGCGAGAGCTCCTCGCGGAGCTCGAGGCGCCCGATCGCGCCGAGATCCTCGAAGGTCTCTCCGCGCAGGACAGCGCGCTGCTCTTTCGGATCCTCCCGCGCGCCGAGGCGACGGAGGTGTTCGAGCACCTTCCCCTCGAGTACCAGACCGAGCTCGTCGAGACGCTCGCGGGCGAGCAGCTCATCCGCATCCTCGACGAGATGGCGCCCGACGATCGCACGCGCCTGCTCGAGGAGCTCCCCGCGGAGGTGACGCGCAGGCTCGTGGCGAAGCTCTCGCCCGACGAGCGCAAGATCGCCAACCAGCTCCTGGGCTACCCCGAGCGCTCCGCGGGGCGCTCGATGACGCCCGAGTACGTGGCGATCAAGCCCGACATGACGGTGGCCGAGGCGCTCGCGCACATCCGCGAGCACGCGAAGAAGAGCGAGACCATCAACGTGGTCTACATCACCGACGCGCGTTCGAAGCTGCTCGGCGAGGTGCCGCTCGCGTCGCTGGTGCTGGCGCAGCCGACGGCGCGCGTCGACTCCATCGAAGACTCGCAGCTCATCGCGATCCCTACGACGGCGCTGCGCGAAGACGTCGTGGCGGCCTTCGAGAAGTACGACCGACTTGCCCTCCCCGTGACCGACGGAGGGGGCAACCTGGTGGGCATCATCACCGTCGACGACGTCCTCGACGTGCAGGCCGAAGAGGCCACCGAAGACATCCAGAAGCTCGGTGGCACCGAGGCCCTCGACGCGCCCTACCTCGACACCGACATCTTCACGATGCTCCGCAAGCGCGCGGGCTGGCTCGCGGTGCTGCTCGTGGGCGAGATGCTCACGGCCACGGCGATGACCTACTACGAGCACGAGATCCAGCGCGCGGTGG
>JBPOHC010001042.1:0-2648 GCA_052035985.1 Myxococcota bacterium
GCTGCCGCTCGTGGGAGGGACGCTCGGCGTGAGGTTCGAACCGCGCGTCGGGTCCTTCGGTCACCTCTGGATCGACGCGAACGCGGGCGCGTACATCCCTGGAACCGCCACGCGCTTCGGCCTCGACGCGGGCGTGGGCTTCGCGTTCGACGTGCTCCCGGTGCTCTCGGTGGGCCCCTTCGCGCGCTTCTCGCACGTCTTCGACGGGCGCGAGGGCCGCGCGACGCTCGACCTCCCCTACGCGCGTCAGGCGACGCAAGACACCGACGACATCCACTGGTGGACCGCGGGCGTCGCAATCACCCTTCACCTCCCTGCGAAAGCCCCGCGAGCGACCGGAGAGAACCGATGACGATGCGCGACTGTATCTTTTGCGCCGCGCTGGCGGTGATGGCCTGCGCGGGCTGCGGCGACGTCGACCCCGTCGCCGCGCAGCTCGTGGTCAACGAGATCGGCGCCACGGGCAACGACTTCGTGGAGTTCGTGAACACCTCGACGTCAAGCGTCGACCTCTCGGGCTACGGCGTCTGCGACAGCAGAACAGACGGCCTCCCGAAGCTCAGCCACGCGATCAGGTTCCCCCCGAGGACGGTGGTGCCCGCGGGCGGGTTCGTCGTGGTGCTCTTCGAAGGCGAGTGCCCCTCGGCCGCGACGCCCTACGTCTGCGTGCGAGGCACGGGCGTCGGCGGGGTGTCTCAGACGCGCGGCGAGAACGTCCACATGATCGACCCCGAAGACCAGGTGATCATCACGGGCACCTATCCGCGCAACGGATCGCCCACGGGATGGACCTGGGGGCGCTCTCCCAACGGGACCGGCGCATTCGGCACGACGCGCCGCACGCCAGGGTACGCCAACGCGCAGTGAAGCGTTCGCGCCGCTCGACCGTTCCCCCAGAGGCCGGATTGGGGTAGACAACGGCGATCATGATCCAGGGACAGCGTGTTCTCCTCACGGGCGGCGCAGGCTTCATCGGCACGGCGCTCGTACGGCGTCTGTGTGAGTCGAACGAGTGCGTGGTGTTCGACCTTCTGCGCCGCAACGCGCTGACGCCCGCGGGCCTCGACAAGCACCCCAACGTGAAGCTCATCGAGGGCGACGTGCGCGACCCCGTGGCGCTCCGCAAGGCCATGGAGGGCTGCGGCTACGTGGTGCACCTCGCCTCCATCGCGGGCGTCGACACGGTGCTCAAGAACCCCGTCCCCACGATGGAGATCGCCCTCGAAGGCACGATGAACGCGCTCCGCGCCGCGGCCGAGCGAGGCCCCGCGATCAAGCGCTTCATCGACTTCTCGACGAGCGAGGTCTTCGGCCGCTACGCCTTCCGCGTCGGCGAAGGAGACGTCACCACCCTCGGCGCCGTCGGCGAGGCCCGCTGGACGTACGCCGTCAGCAAGCTCGCCACCGAGCACCTCTGCCACTGCTACCAGAAGCAGTTCGGGCTCCCCACGGTGTCGATCCGCCCCTTCAACATCTTCGGCCCGGGACAGGTCGGCGAAGGGGCCGTACACGCCTTCGTGGTGCGCGCGCTGAAGGAAGAGCCCATCTCGATCCACAACGAGGGCGATCAGATCCGCTCGTGGTGTTACATCGACGACATCATCGAGGGCATCCTCCTCACGCTGGAGCGCGACGAGGCCATCGGTCAGAGCTTCAACATCGGCAACCCTCGCGCGACGGTGACCATCTACCAGCTCGCGCGGACCATCGTGCGGCTCGCCGACTCGCGCTCGGAGCTCAAGTTCGTCGAGTGGCCCTTCGCCGACGTCGAGCTGCGCATCCCCGACATCCAGAAGGCCGAGAAGCTCCTGGGCTACCGGCCCCGCGTGGAGCTCGAAGACGGCCTCATGCGCACGATCGTGTGGTACCGCGAGAAGCTCGAGCGCGAGCGCCGCGACTCGATCCCCGCCGCACCGACGAGCGCGGCGCGGTCGTGAGCGTGCGCTCCTACGACCTCGACGTCATCCGTTCTGACGGGTGGTTCGAGCGCGTGGTGACGAGCGTCCCTGCGCTCGGGCGGCTCTGCGAGTCGCTCGGCGAGGCCCTCGTGGCGCTCTCGCTCGTCGCGGGGTTTCGCATCGTCTCCGCGGGCATCGACCGCGCTTCTGGAGAGGTCACGACGCTCCAGTGGGTGCGCGACGCCGAGGGCTCCGAGGTCACCGACTCGGGTCCGCCCGACGCGCTTCGCTCCGAGGTGATGGCCGCGCTCCTCGGTGACGCCGACGGTGTCGTCGAGCTCAGCGACGTGCCCGACCCCGGAGAGCTCCGAGACTGCGTGGGCCCGCGCTACGTGCTCCTCGCGCCGCTCTTCGGGATGACCCTCCTCCGCCTCGACGTGGAGTCCGACGGTGAGGAGCCGCGGCTCCTCCTCGTGCACGACCGCGGTCAGGAGGCCGTTCCGCTGCGGCAGTTCCGGCGCTTCCTGCGCTCGCGCGTGATCGACGTGCTCCAGCAGCAGCGGGCGCGCTCGGTGGCGATCGACCTCGAGCAGGCCGAGGTCGCACGCGAAGACTTCGAAGCGGGCCGCTACGACGACGTGGTCACGCGCCTCGGTCCCTGGGTGGCTCCGCTGCTCATGTATCTCCGCACGCCCGAGGGCGCCGCGCTCGACCCGAAGACCCGCGCCGACCTCGGCCGCGCGCTCGGAA
>JBPOHC010000668.1:0-2172 GCA_052035985.1 Myxococcota bacterium
AAGCAGCGCGTGTCCGAGGTCTTCGCGACGCGCACGCGCGACGAGTGGGAGACGTTCGCGCGGGAGCACGACTGCTGCCTCGAGCCGGTGCTCGCGCCCGAGGAGCTTCCGCGTGACCCGCAGCACGCGGCGCGCGGCGTGTTCTTCGAAGTGAGCGACGGCGCAGGAGGCGCGATCCCGGTGTTCCGCACGCCCGTGGGCGCGGGAGCCGCGGTGGCGCATCACGCAGCGAGGGACGCGGGCGCAGACAGCGACGCGGTGCTGCGCGACGCGGGCGTGAGCGACGAGGAGATCGCGGTACTGCGTGGCGACGGGGTGGTGCGGTAGGGCGCGCGCTACGTCGCGTTCGGATCGCGGAGCCACGCGCTGAGGGCCTCGCCGTCGAGGTCGAGCACCGCGTCGACGAGTCACTCGGGGTCCACGAGGTCGAGGTGCGTCGCGATGGCGCGGCGAGCGGCCGAGACTCAGCGCACGCGGCGCCAGCCCATGCGACGCGCCTGATCGCGCAGCGTGGTTCCCATCCCCCACGCGACGCGCAGGCCCGCGAGCTTGACCGTCGAGACCTGACTGTCGACGAAGAGCGAGAGCTGCCAGTCGCGTGCGCTCACCGGGAGCTGCCACTCAAACGCGAAGTACGGATCGCTCACGTCATGCGCGCTCGCGTCGCCGATCCGATCGAAGGCCACGCCGAGCTCGACGAGCAGGCGCTCGAACGGAAAGGCCCGCATCCCAACGGCGGCGCGCCCGAGCGAACCCGAGAAGTCCGAGCGTTCGAAGGTTCCCATCGCGACGAACGAGACCTCGGGGCTGACTTGCGCCTCGGCCTGCGCGCCGAGAACGAGGGTCTCGATGCCGACGTAGTTGCGATAGCCGACATGGGCTCCCGCCGACGCGAAGCCCCAGTGTCCCGCGAGCGCGAGGCCCGCTTCGAGGAGCGGCTCGCGCGCCAGTGATCCGGCCTCGCCGTCGAAGAGCGCGATGAGGTGTTCGCTCACACGCTCGGCCACACGGAGCCTGCCGGTCGACAGCAGCGCGCCGCCCGCGACACCCACCGCTCCCTCGATCACGAAGCCCGGAGTCCACGATGGCCGCGCGGCGGCGAAGACAGGCAGAGCGCTTCCCTCGAACGTCGGCCGCGGAGCGAGGGAGTAGCGCAGGTCGAGTCCCGCTCCGAGGCCATCGAACGCGGGGTTGAAGGGACCGAGGCCCTGCGCGTTCGAGAGGTGGCTGTAGTGCGCGTGGAGGCCCATCACGACGCGCTCGCCGAGCTGCACCTCGGCGCCTCCGCCGAAATTGAGCATGAACTCGTAGACGTCGCCGCCTGGCAGAAACGGGCTGCGCAGAAAGAAGAGAAGCCCCGCAGAGGCCCGCACGAAGGGCCGCACACGCCACGACGGAAACGGCGTCAGATGCAGCGAGAGCTCGCCTCCACCGCCGCCGTGCGCGCCTCGCCCGTCGCCGGTCTCACCGAAGGGAACGAGCGCGACTGCGGCCCCACGAAGTTGGAGCGACGGCGCGAGCGACACCTCGGCGCCCGCTGCGGCGATCGCGAGCGAGAGCCCGTTCACATCGCCCGTACCGACCTCCGCACGCAGCTCTCCCATGAGCGCGACGCGTGAGGCCACGGGCTGCGCGAACGCGCGCGATGGAATGAGCCAGAGCGCTGTGGCGAGGGCGACCGAAGCGCGCACAGTGCGATCGTACGATGCAGCCGACGCAGGGAGGCGCCCGGCGTCGCGACCGCCACCGGTCATTCGAGACGATCGTTCATGCGTATGGCGTGAACGCCGCTCGTTCTGGGACCGTCGTGCTACGTCGCGTTCGGGTCGCGGAGCCACGCGGAGAGGGCGTCGCCGTCGAGGTCGAGCACCACGTCGGCGAGTCGCTCGGGGCCCACGAGGTCGAGGTGCGTGGCGACGGCGCGTCGATCCGCGTCGGAGAGCGGACGACGGAGCTTGCGCGCGATCAGGCTCAGGAGCGGCGCGATGCCCTGTTCGATGCCGCGCTCGATGCCCTTCGCGATGCCCTGCTCGATGCCCTGCTCGATGCCCTTCGCGATGTACTTGTTGGCAACCTCGGGGTGCGCCGCGGCGAGCTCCTCCGCGAACTGGCTCACGAGCGCCGGGTCGTCTTCGACGCTGTCGAGCTCACGCTGGATCTCCCGGCCCATCT
>JBPOHC010000593.1:0-15083 GCA_052035985.1 Myxococcota bacterium
GCCTCCGAACGCCCGCGTACGACGAGCGGCGGAGGCTCAACAGACGGCGATCACAGAGGGGTTACGGAGTACCTCGAACAGGTGCTGCGGCTCGCGCCGTACTGGCCGCCCGCGCGACGCGGCGAGCTGGCGCCCACGCGATGGCGCGAGACGCTCGCGGGGCTCGACGACGACGAGCGCGCGATCGTCACGCCGCCGTGGGAACTCGACCGGATGGTGCGCCCGAGAGCGGTGGTCTCGAGCGAGATCGCGGCTGCGTAGTGGCGACGTCCGCGACGCGGTGGGGTAGGGCGCGCGCGTAGATCACGACGGCGACAGCGTCACGACGGGGTTGGCCGAACGGGTACCTGCGCGCGCTCGACCTCGTCGGGGTCCTGGAGGTTGCGCAGTGTGCGCTTGGTCCTGCGCCAGACGAAGCGCTCCTGGTGCAGCAATGCCGCGACCCTGGGCGCGGACAGCGAGACGCCCGTCTCGCGGGCCAGGTGTGCCGCGAGGCGCGGGGCCGTCCATCGCGTGAAGGCGTAGCCCAACCGTCGCGGATCACGCCGCACCGCGCGGCGCAACGCGGCCCGATAGGGTGCCCCCCGCGCGTGGGGGCCGCCCCGAGCAAGGACGATCGATCAGTCCGCGCATCCCCTCGGCCTTCCATCGCGCCCGCAGGTTGGTCACGGTTCGCCGGGTGATGCCCAGCGTGACGGCGATCTCCTCGCCGCCCACACCACGGGCGCTCATCAGCAGCGCCGCGATGCGCACGTGGACGCGAGGAGCTGTGCCCGGCTGGCGAAGCAGTTGCTGCATCCGCTGCCGCTGCGAGGAGGTGAGGCGGATCGGAGGGTCGGTGGCCACGCAGGGAACGTACGGCGGGGCACGACTATGGGAAAAAACTTAGGTGACCGGCTTAACACCGCAGCAAAATAGCTTAGAAACAGGGACGTCCCAGGCTCGACGGTTGCAACCCGGTTGGGGCGGCTGCCCCGTAGACGCGCACCCGGCGGGTCGCGTAGAATCCCAAGAGTAGAAGGAATCTATGGGGGGCGCGAGACATCGAAAGGAGAAGGGGCAGCCTCTGCTGAGCGAACTCCAGGACATACACATCGCAAAGCAGCAGGCCCGTTCAATCGCGGCAGACGCGGGGTTGAATGTCAATGGCGTGAATTTTAGCGGATCGTCGGACACGCTTTGGGGGAAGCTCCACTGTCAGGCGAAAAACGAACAGAAACTCGATGCTCTCATCAATGTTGTGAAGGCGAAGTATCCCAGCCGTCTTGGGAATTTCAAAGCTGAAGACTTTGCCGCTCCCGATCCAATGCCCGAGGCACCGCGAGTAAACGTTCAAGAGACGTTTCGACCGGCGTCCCAAGCCTCGCAGGCCACGCCCGGGGGCGCGACACCGCCTTCTCCACGGAGGACTACACCATCGCGAAAGACAATGATTGGCAGCGCGGCGCTGGTGGCCCTGCTTGTTGCGATCGCGATCGCGAGCGTGCCTTGGCAATGCGTGCCTCGGCCCGTGCCATCTTTGCCTGACGCCGACGAAGAGATCGACGCTGCCTTGATTGATGAAGACGTGGCCCGGCCCTCTCCGCCGCCACCCGCACCGAAGCCTCCACAGCCTTGTCCTGACGACATGGTACTTATTCCATCTGGAGAGTTCTTGATGGGGTCGCCCGACCATGAGGGGCGACCTGACGAGCACCCGCAGCACCGTGTGCGCTTCGAGCGTCCATTCTGCATCGACCGCATGGAGGTGGCAGTCAGAGCCTATGAGAAGTGTGTCGCGGCGGGAGCATGCATACTCCAGACGACCGTGGAGTGGCCCGGCCTCTCGCCAGACGATCGGCTGATCCAGAGCAATTTCTGCAACGGAGGGCATCCCGATCGCGCAGACGCTCCGATGAATTGCGTGAACTGGGCGGAGTCGAGGGTGTATTGCGAGTGGGGCGGTCAGGCAGGCGGACCGCGTCGATTGCCGCGCGAAGCCGAGTGGGAGTACGCCGCAAGGGGCAGTACGAGCCGCACATTTCCGTGGGGCGAGATGGTTCCGAGCCAGGCGCTAACCAACCTCTGCGGCGAGGAGTGCGCCCGGGATCAAAGCGCGCGGAATCCACTCCAACGCCTCGTGTCGATACCAGGCTGGGACGACCACTACGCCTCAACAGCACCCGTAGGCGCCTTCAACTTCGACGTGACTCCGGAGGGCGTTCGCGATCTGGCGGGAAACGTGTTCGAATGGGTCGAGGACGTGTATGTACGCGACGCGTACGCGGCCTCTCAGATGTCACGCAGACACAGTCAGATCAGGGGTGTTGCGTTCCCCTCGCGGGGTGGAGACCTTCGGGGCACCCGCGGCGGCGGTTGGGGCGACGCGGATCCCTCCTTTACGCGAGGCGCCTCCCGAGATGGAGACCAGCCGAGCGGGCGGTACAACGAGGTCGGATTTCGATGCGCCCGCGCGGCACGAGAGTCGAGGGACGTTCGTAACCCCGGAGGCGCGCCATGATCACGAGTCCCGTCGACAAGCGACGGAACACTGGGGTAGCACGATGAACACGCCCAGGATCTCCGGCCAGCCACCGAGGGGGGGGGCCGAGTACGAACGCTGGCTCCATGATGAACTCGTGCGCGTGCTGCTCGCCGTGTTCAGCGCGGAGAACACGCTCAAGATATGGTTTCAAGACGCGTACGGGAAATCGCTCGAACATGTGATCAAGAGCGACGCACTCCAATCCATGGTCGCTCACCTCGTCACGTGGGCCGAAAAGCAAGAAGGGGGCTTGCCCGGATTGGCTGAGAAACTCGTCAGCCATAGCAGGGTCTCTGATTTTAGAGATGTCAAGGAGATCAAAACACGCTTGGAGAGTGATATCGGATCGATCAAGGTTGAATTCGAAGGCGGTGCAGCGCCTGGATGGTGCCGCCTTGAGATCGACGGCGCGTTGCCGTGCGATGGGCTTCAGCAAGTGGACGATGTTCACGTCGGAATTCGGCGCGTTCGGGTCATTGCGCCCGGCGAACCCATGCTCGCGCGAGACGTGTCGGTCTTCATGGGCAAACCGGCCGTGGTCACGTTTTCGAGGGGGTCCCACCAGGCCCGCCGGTGGGTCATCAAGATATTTTGCGCGTCGATCTTCGGCATAAGCACGTGCGGGATGATCTACAGAAACGCGCGCCCTCAGGGGGGAGACCGGCCGCCCGCCTCGCGTGATGCTGGCGAGCGCTCCGATAGTGGCCCGGTCACCGCTCCAGGTGCAGACCGCGGGGTCGTCCTGCTCGGAAGCGGTAACGTTCACGCCTACCTGTGGAATCGAACCCAGGATCCGTTGCTCCGAGAGAGCGTCCACTGGATCGACCTGCCGTCTCATGGGACGTACTTCCCGCTCCTCGCGGCGTTCAACTACGGGCATTCGTCCGGGCCACGCGCTGGTTTCGCCGTCATGCTCTCGGATGGGGTGGAGAGTTTCGAAGAGGAGTTGAACCGTCGCTCCGAGAGCGATCAACGGGAGAACTACTTCATCGCGTTCCGGGTGGCCAGACGACCGATCTTCGTCTATACGCGCGGACTATCGAGCGACGCGGTTCGCATTCAGGACGCCTCGTTGAATGGACGCCGCGTGCGGGCAATCACGCTCCAGGATTTCATGCGTGCGGTTCACTTGGCCCTCCTCCTCCCTGAGGGGGCGCGCCCTACGCTCTACCTCCACGAGCGGGAGTCTGGGACCTTTCAGACGATCTCGCGGGCCGCGAAGCTGCGCCGCGACGTGCCGCGAGAACTGCTCGAACACTGGAGCACCTCGCTCGCGCTTCACGATGCCGCGGCCGACTACGGCGGGAGCGGGGCATTCCTCGGGCTTCGCTCCGACGTGGATGGGCCGAGGCCATGCCAAGGGCTCAGGGAGAACCACGTCACGGTCGCTCGAATCTGCGACGAGATTCAAGACGGTCATTGCGAAGCGCCCCTAGCGCGAGATTATTTTCTTCTCTTCAAGGCGAGAAGGACCGGCAACACGCTCTCTACGGAAAGCACGGCGGAGTTTCTCTTCGCGCGGTCGCTCGGTTTGTGTCGAAGTGAGCGCGAGGCGGCGGCCCACGCATGCCAGGTAACCGACACGCGTGCCGACGATCGACACGTCGTGAGCGTGCTCCCTGAGCGCCAGGCGGTCGAGCCCGACGAGCAAGATTGCGACGGGCTCTGAAACGCGATTAATGGCTCAATGGCGGTAGCGTCTGTTCGCACTTTGGGCTGTACGAGGGTGTCCTATCGGCCGCCTGGGGGCGGCTTCGACACCAGCGGGAGGAACGGGCCGAGCCACAGATGCACGAGCGTGTCCTATCGGCCGCCCGGAGGCGGGGGTTTGAGGCCTGTGACGCCGCCCATTGGAATGTGCCGAAGGCCATCGTTCAACCGACCTTGATGGGATTCGATCTTGAACTTCAGCGGAATCAGCCGCCACGACGGAGGGGTCGGGCGCGCCGCCATCCGGTGGCTCCGGGGCACTCAAGGCGAGTTGACACTGGGAGTACTCGCGCGCGAACCCATCGCAGTGCGAGATGATCTCTTGCGCATCCGCGACGGTCAGGTTCCGGTCGGCTTCGGCGTCGAGCACGGTGCCCTGCGGGGGGCGATTGGGGGGACGAACGTCGCTGCAGAGCTGGGCGCCTCGGAGGGTGGATCGGCAGTAATCGCGTCTGAGGAGGTTGAGGGTTATCTGAGAGCTTGCTTCCACCTGAAGCTGTTCGATGGACGTGAGCCCGCAGTCTATCATTCTCGCCTGCGCGCATGTCGCGAGCCGCTCCGCTGCGGTCACGCGAAGTGCCGGAAGGACAATCGGAGCGAACAGATGCGGGGCGAGTGGCGGTGCCACTGCCTTCGCGAGGATGAAGAGGCGACCGAGTGCTTGTGAATCGAGGTGCAGACGTTGAACGAGGAGCGTCGGCGACGCAATGCGAGCGAGATCACACCAAGTTGAGCCGTGCACTCGGAGCGAGTCCTCCACCGGCGCCGCGGGGCGGTCATCGGACGAGGGAGCAGACGGCGTGTTGCGTTGCGAGGCAATCGTCGCGAGCACGATAGAGTACGCGTCGCGCAACTCCATGGGCAGCACGGCGTGCGGGGCTGCGAACTCGGGCAGAGGAGTCAACGTCGCGCATGTGGACGCCGTCACGTTCCCTGGTCCGGTCGAACACACGTCGGCGCTCCCTGCGAGCCACGCTCTATTGAGGTGACACAGCGAGACCTCCGCGAGGCGAAGACTGACCAGACCGGCGCGTTGCATCGGGAAGCTCTCGCCCGCGTTGTTGCGCCCCTCCGCGGTGCGGTCGAGGAGGCCCACGGTGCGCACGACTCGAGCAATGCCGGAGGCCCGCGCGTGCGCGTCAAGCGTCTGCGATGAAGCCCTCGAGAGGAGTGCCTCGAGCTCGTGGAAGTCACGCTCGCTTTCTGCCGCAGTGACGGCGTCACTCATCGCGCGAAGGAGTACGCCGTGTGCCTTCATGAGCGCCTCGTTCCAGGCGAACGCGGCTCGGACGTTGAAGCGGTCGAAGGATGCTTCATGGATCGCTCGCGCCAGGGTGACCTCGCGAGCGCCCTGAAAAGCCGCAATGGAGGGAGGGTGTTCAAAGGTCGGAACCACGACGGGCCATGTGAAGCTACGCCCCGACTGCCGCCCTCGCGAGGCGACCGTCCCGAGGTAGCCTGCAAAGGGGCCACCGATGCCTTCCCTGAACTGATCACCGTTCCGCCCCTCGTGCCATCGCTCCGCGACGACACGCACGGAGGTCGAGACACTGGAGAGCCGAAAGGAAAGAGTCGTCGACAGCGCGGCGGTTGTCGGATGCGGGCGGGTGGGTTCCGAGGAGGAGCCATCGACCGTGAGGTCCGCCCAGGAGAGAGCCTCTACCCTCCACGCGCCCTGCAGCTCGGCGAAGCGTTGAGCGAGCTCGGCCTCGTCGATTGACGGCGCTCCGTCCGTGGTCATCGGTCTTGATGCGAGGAAGGCGATTCTCCCCAGTAGCGCGTCGACCGACATCATCGCGTCTCGATGTCTGAACGTCGGGAGCCTCGTGTCCGCAGTGCCAGGCATCCGGCCAAGTTCGTCAGACACGTAAAGAAAGTAATCTGACAGACGTTCCATTCCCCCCGAAGGATCCTGCTCGACACCGTACATTCGACTCGCTACGAGCAGCGCGCTCGCGATGCTCGGGTTGGCGTCGTACCACTGCGCGAAGGCCTCATGCGCCTCCAGGAATAAGGTGCGCCGCACGCCCTCTTCGATCGACCCGCTCGTTGCGCACGATCGGATCGAACCAATCAGTTCCGCAATGCGCGCCGAAAAGTTCGCGGGGCTCGAGCCCTGCGCGTCAGCAGCGTCGCGGAGGGGATGGACCAACGCGAGCATGGCGTCCGCGGTGCATCCAGCGCCAGGCGTCGAGCGGGCGGGGGCCCGGACCGGTGGTTCCGCCATCGGGCGGGGCGCCGAGCAGCGCAGGGACAGCGAGGCGAGCACCGCCATAATCCAGAACGCCAGCCCGACGCGAGAAAGATATGGGTTCGCCAACGGTCGCATATAGATCACTGACTCCTGCGGCAAAGGCCGCTCCCGTCGTTGCCATCCGGTCCGATTACGTTGAGGATCGCGGATGCGAGCCGCGCCTGATCCCGCTCCGAGAAATCGCTCAAACGAGACGTGTCGACTACCGCGACGCCGCTGCGAAAGTCGAGCCTGCGCCCACCCAGCCGACAGGTGATAACCCCGACCGTGGCGTCATTGAGGGCCTGTGCGAGCTGCCCTCCGGGCCGAAATGCAGCGATCACTGGCGGGTGGAGCGGGGGAGCGGGTGCCTGTGGCTGCGGTAACGGTGACGGCCTCAAGACGACGATTGGGATCTGAGGAACCCGGATACGCGGCTCGACCGATGCGTCCGCAATCACGACGATCGGCACGAACGGCGTCAGCTGACGAGGCGCGATTGGCACGTCGATCGCTACGACCTGAATGGCGACCGGAACGTTTGGACGAACGGGGGCCGCGGGCAGCGGTTGCGGTGGAAGCGGACGCAACGGAGGCGGAACCGGCGGGGGCGGCAGAGCCGGAGTGCGCGGAGACAGGACAGGTGGAGGCGGAGGCGGAGGCGGAGGCGGAGGCGGAGGCGGAGGCGGAGGCGGAGGCGGCGGGAAAGGCAGGGGAGGCGGCGAAGGCGCTGGTCTGACTCCCGGAATTTCGGAGGTCCATGGGTCACCGATCTCGAGAGAGACTTCAGCGCTGTCGTTCCCCTCTTCGACGGCCTCCGCGGGGGCTTCGGTCGGGTTGGCGTGCGTGTCGCTTGCAGAGAGGGCGAGCACGATGACAGGAATGAAAGACACGGGACCGAAGAACCACTTACCCGCGGATCGGGCTACCAGGAACGGCGCAGGGTCGAACTCATCCCCGACGATGTCGACCAGGAGGACGCTGCGCTTCAACGCACCGAGATGTTCTTCGTGGACAGACACCTCCGGAACTGACGCAGATCGATACACCTCTTTCGCGAGGAAACCGAGGGCTTCGCGCTTCGAGAACAAGCGCCATTCCAAGCATTCCACACAGCAGGTGAAGCGAGGTCGTTGCCCCTGCACCACGAAGGGCTCGCCGACGCCCTGCGCGACGTATCTGTGAGCGCTCCGCAGCGCGCTCCATGCGTCAGAACGCGGCGAATATCGAGTCCGACGCGCCCACTCCCCAAAAACACACGCAGCAAACTCCGTGACGCTGGCACTTGCAAGGCGAGGCTCGTCGATCGCGCGGAGGTCCCAGAGCGTGATCGCGGTGAGGGTCTCGCGCGCGGATTCGAACCATACATCGATGAAATCTGCCGTGATCGACCGCATGTACTCGGGGTGGAGCTGGGCATGCCGCAGCGCGCCCAGGACATGGTCCGGGGCGGTCCAACGGTGAGCGGACGAGGGCTTCATCGTCTGTCCACGGGGGCACGCTCGCGAACCAGCGCCACTGGAGCGCCGCCGTGTTCCGCGACGACCCACTGGAGCCGTGCGCATGCGAGCAGGGCGCTCCTCGCCGCGGAGTCCTCGGAAGTGCGAGGTTTCGGGCAGACAATCAACACCCGGTGAGGGGTCCAGGGAGCCTGGGGAAGCGCGCTTCGATCTCGTCGAAACGCCTGTGGCCAGCAAGGCACCTGGAGGCGTGTCGCGCGCGGTCCCTCGACCTTGATGAAGCACATCTGATCGAGGCTCGGCGATTCGGTGGAAGGTTCATCCCACGAGACAATCGTTGGGTTCGCCGTCGATGGTTCGACGTTCGGTGGCGCTTCGGGGAGGGCCGTCAGGTCGACGCCGCCGATGCCCGCAGTGCTGGTCACCATAAACGCCATGCCGATGAAAAGCATCGAGAGCAACGTGTACAGGTCGACCACCGAGAGAAAGAGATCGTCCCGAGAGGAGACTCGCTTCATGATCGCCGAGCGCCGTCGGGCGCCGCTCCGCCTCCGCCCGTACCGAGAGCCTGCGTGACCGCTCCGCTGGCGTGGTGAGTCCCCTGTGCTGTTCCATGAGGTTCGGGTGCAGCGGGCCCGGTGCCAGCTCCGTTGGCCTTGGGAGTATCTCGATCTCGCCGTTTCACGCCCATCGAGTCCGCTTTCCAGCGCGCGAGGTGCACCGTCAAGCGATCGCAACTGAAGGCCAGAAAGCGCATGAGAAGGCCGAGGACCGTTGCGGCGAGAGCCGTCCCGATCGCAGCGCCGAAGCGACCCATATCATGACGCGAGAACACGTCGTAACGAAACGCCTGCATGAGCGCGATGACCGTGAGGAGAAACCCCGTCGCGGGACCGGTGACCTCCAACCACTCGAAGAGCCGCCGAATGCGGTGCCAGGCTTCGTCGGTCACCATGAACGGTGACGCCTCGTCCTCGGCGTTATCCTCGTTCGGGAGGTACTCGCCGGAACCGATCCAGTGCACAAGGAGACGCAGCAGCCATGCGACTAGCAATCCATTCACAGCCACCATCGCGTAAAGGAGGGCTGCGACGAGCGAACGCTCAACGCTGAATCGGATGATCCCCGCGACCAGTTGCTCGGGGCCTTTCTCATCGCGAATCTCCGATCGGACGAGGATTCGGGCTGCAGTTCGACACGACGCGTCGGACTCCTCAGTGCGGCAGTAGGACGCCTCCAACGGCTCCTGGCCCGACATCCTGGGTGACCACTGAATCTGGCTGACCAGCATCTCATCCATGACAGGGCGCCACCGGTCGCTATCTTGTTCGTGATAGAGCACGATGAAGGCTTGCGTCTGCTGGACGGGTTGACCTGACGGAGTGACGCTGGCGTTGGTGAGAGTGATCGAGATCTGACCGTTTGCCGCGTTGGTCTGAGCGCAGTTCAGCGATGGAGACGTCCCCTCACCGCCGACCCGCCACCACCGCAGGGCGTCGTTGCGCGAGGCCATGGCGCGACACTGAAGGCTTCCCCGATCAGTGTTACCCTTGAACCTAAGCGTCAGCGATTGAAATGTAGACGGGATCTGAAGCTCCCAGACGCCGGCGTCAACCTCCGGAAGCCACCAGACGCTTCGATCGACAAAACGCGTGATTACTCCTCCGAACACCGCCGCCGCGATCAGGAGGAGAAGACCGTGACGGTTCTTGTTGCGAACACCCTCCCAGAACCGCGTCCAAAGAGTTTTTGACGGTGTGTTGGATGCAACCATTGGCCCCCCGGTGGCAGATTTTTTTTCATGCTATCCTCGCTGCGCCCTCTGTCAATGCTATTCATTCAAATTCTGGTGAGCCCCGCGACGCGCGGCGATAAACTGACCTTGCGAGGAAGGGCTCCCTATTCCCCTCCGCCCTCGAAGACACGAAACCTCACACTGAGAGAGGCAGATGCCAATCGACTGGGACCGCGACAACGACGCGCGGCGCCGACTGCGCGTCGCACTTACCGCCCGAGACAGGAAGGCGCGCGCCGTCGACTTGCTCTGCGAAGCAGCAGACCTCGACCTCTCGCGCATCGACCTCCAGGGCGAGGCCGAGAACATCTGGTTCTCGGTGCTTACCGAGGCGCACAACATGGGCCGGATCGCGCGGCTCCTCGACGCCGCCACGAAGCGCTGGCCCGACGACGTGGCGCTCCAGCAACTCGCGCGCGAGGCCGCCCCGGTGCCAAGCTCCGCACTCGTCAAGCAGTTCGATGCGCCCGCGCTGGCGGTGAGTGCCCACGTCGTTGTCACGGTGATGGCCGAGGCGCCGGGCGACCCCCGCGATCCGCTGCAGAAGGCGTTGAGCGACCTCCACATCGCCGACGCTGCGCAGTGGAACACGTGCTTTCACGCCGCGATGGGCCGCGTCGCCGTCGTGCGCACGGGCGCGCAGGGCTCGGGCACAGGGTTCCTGATCGGGCCCGACCTCGTGCTCACCAACTGGCACGTGGTCAAGTGCGTCGCTGACTCGAAGGTCGCCGCTTCCGATGTCGTCGTGCGCTTCGACTACGCGCGCGATGCCGACGGCGGGGCCGACGCGTTCACTGACGTGCGCCTCGCCGCCGAGTGGCTCGCCGACCACGCCCCCTGGAGCGTCGCCGACGTCACCGCGAACGCCACCGAGCTGCCGAAGCCCGACGAGCTCGACTTCGCCGTGCTGCGCCTCGCGCGCCCCATCGGGAGCGAGCAACGAGGCGGCGCCGTGCGCGGCTGGGTCGCGCTCCCCGAGGAGACGAAGCTCTCGCTTGGGCAGTCGGTGCTGATCCTCCAGCATCCGGACGGGCACCCGCTGCGGCTCGCCTTCGACGGCGTGCTCTCAGTAAACGGCAATCAAACCCGCGTGCGCTACCGCACCAACACGCTCCCCGGCGCGTCGGGCTCGCCCTGCTTCGACCAGAACTGGACGCTCCTTGCCCTCCACCACGCGGGCGATCCGCGGCTCGCGCCGCTCTACAACGAGGGAATCCCGGCCGCCGCGATCCGCGCGCTGCTCGATCGGCGCGGCAAGATCAAGCTGATTTCCACGGACGCTCTCACTGAGAGGGATGCCGCTGCGCGGCGATACCGGGTGGTCGCGTGGCCGATGCACGAGGCTGAGCACGCCGCGGTGTCGGCCGCGATGCAGCGCCGCGGCGCGTTCGAGGGCGCGGAGGAGGGCATGGTGCTCGGCGAGCTCGACGGGGAGGAGGTGCGCGCGCTCGCTGCTCGCGGGATCGAGCTACAGTCGTTCGGACCCGCCGTCGGTGGACCCGTCGCGGAGCCAGACGCGCCCGTCGCGTGGCCCGCCCGCTTCGAACTCGACGCCGACCTCTACGCGGTGATTGCGCTTCAGCGTGACGCGGTGCCTGGTGTGGCGATCGTCGAGCGGGTCGCCGAGGAGCACTTTCTCGTAGATGTGCGCGACGCGAAGACGCTTCGCGCGCTCCTTCGCATGGTCGGGGTCACGGACGTTCGCGCGCCGAGGGCGCTCGTACGCCACATCGAGTGCGGCCTCGAATCCGTCACGCCCCCGTCCCCGTGGGTGGTCTTTCTGCACCGCGAGGCGGACCGGCCCGCGATCGTCGAGCGCGCCCTACGACACGGCGCGAAGGTGCTTGTGGAACTCGGGCGGGCGATCCGCATTGAGGCCGACGCCGCATTCGCCGATGAGGCCTCGCAGTGGCCCGAGGTTCGACGCGTCGAGCCCTACGTAGCACCGGAGCTGTGCGCGGACGCTTTCCGCGCGCAGATCGGGCTCGCGCAGACGGCGGGCGTGACGACGCTGCCGTGGGATGGCAGGGGCGAGCTCATCGCGTTCGCGGACTCTGGCATCGACGCGGGGCACCCCGAGCTCGAAGGCGCGATCGCGACCACGATGACCTTCGCGCCCGCTGGTACGACGTCCGACGCGTCGGATTCGAGAGGCCACGGGACGCACGTCGCGGGCATCCTCGCGGGACGAGGACACCATCACCCGGCCCTCCGCGGGGTCGCGCCCGGCGCGCAGCTTCACGTCCAGCGCGTGGTCGACGAGCGCGGTGACCTCGGGTGGTTGCCCGACGATCTGGGGGTGTTGCTTCGCGAAGCGTACGACCGCGGCGCGCGGATCCACAACGACTCGTGGGGCGCGTCCGTCGAGGGGCGCTACGACCTTCGGGCCGAGCAGATGGACGAGTTCGTCGACGCGCACCGGGACATGTTGATCGTCGTGGCGGCCGGCAACCGGGGCACCGCCGCGAAACCGCGTGGCGTCGCCACGGCGCCGATTGGCTTCGTCGAGTACGGGTCGATCGACGCGCCAGCGGTCGCCAAGAACGTCCTCGCGGTCGGGGCATGCCGGAGCGTGCGGGCCGAAGGTGGACGCGCACAACAGACGTGGGGGGCCTGCTGGCAGGAGGCGTTTCCTGATGAGCCGGTCGCGTCGCAGCGCATCTCGGGCGACGGCGACGCGATGGCGGCGATCTCGAGCCGAGGCCCGGCCGAGGAGTCGCGCATCAAGCCCGACATCGTGGCGCCTGGGACCGACATCGCGTCGACGTGGCCGCCCGATGTCGACGGCGCAGCGGCGTGGGGGCTCGTCGCGAGCACCGACAGATTGTACCGCTACCTCGGAGGAACGAGCATGGCCGCGCCCATCGTCGCGGGGTGCGCCGCGCTCGTCAGGCAGTACTTCCGCGAGGCGCGTGGTCACCGACCGAGCGCCGTGCTGCTCAAGGCGACACTGCTCAACGGCGCGCGCCCGCTCGCAGGCGACGACGCGATGCACGGGGCGCCACCGCCCAACTTTCATCAGGGCTTCGGGTGCGTCGACATGTCGAACACCATCCCGGCTCCCGATGCGCGCTTCGCCCTCGCGTTCGACGATCGGTGGGAAGACCGTACCCAGTGGCTCCCGCGGGAGGGGGCTCGCGCGCGTTTTCGCGTGGACCTCGACCGGGCGGGCGAGCTCCGCGTGTGCATCGCGTGGACCGATCCGCCCGCGCGCGGCCGTCAGAACAACCTCAGGCTCATGGTCGAACTGCCCGACGGGTCGCGCCGCTCGGGCAACGCAGAACGCGCCGGGCGCATCCTTGAGCGCCCCGGCGATGAAGTGAACAACGTCCTCTCCGTAAGGGTCCCCGACGCGCCAGCGGGGGCGTACTTCGTGGGCGTCACGGCCTCGACGCTCCTGCGCCGTCCGCAGGACTTCGCGCTGGTCGTGACGGGCCCCCTCGGTGCCGAGACGCTCCAGCGGCTTTCGTAAGGTGCGTGGGTGACGCTGCGATTGCGAGTGGTCCAGGCCGAGGAAGGGGATTGCCTCCTGGTGATGCACGGCCACGGCGACCGCCGCACGAGGCTCCTGGTCGACGGCGGCCCGGCGGGCACGTTCGAGAGGCACCTTTGTCCGACGCTCCGGGCGCTGCGGCCGCGAACGATCGATGCCGTCGTGTTGAGCCACGCCGACAACGATCACGTGCTCGGCCTCCGCGACCTCTTCTCGGAACTCCGCGACCTGAGAGACGAGGGCGAGGACCTCTGGATCGAGCCGCGTACCCTGTGGATCAACGCATTCAGCGAGACGGTCGACGACGGGACGATCCGATCGCGGCTCGCAGCGCTCGCCCAGGCCGCGGGCACGAACGCGTTGAGCGCCGCCGAGGAACTCCTCGCGACCGCGGACGCATCTGCTCTCAAGGGGCTCGCGCGCGATCTCGGCGTCGCGATCAACGCGCCGACGAACGGGCGCGCGATGCTGGCAACGCGGACCTCCCGGGCGCAGAAGGTGGGTGACCTCTCGGTGACCATCGTCGGCCCGACCCAGGCGAACCTCGATGCGTTGCGCGAGGAGTGGCGCGTCTGGCTCGACCGCGAAGAGGCTGCGCTATCTGCGGCAACGCTTTCCACCGCGTTCGATCGCAGCGTGCCGAACCTCAGCAGTTTGCAATTTCTCGTGGAGGCCGACGGGCGCAGGATCCTTCTCACGGGGGACGGACGGGGCGATCACCTGCTCGGCGCGCTCGACGCGCAGGGGCTGCTCGACCACGACGGGCGCATCCGCGTCGACGTGCTCAAGCTTCCGCACCACGGCAGCGTTCGGAACATGCCCGCCGACTTCTTTACGCGGGTGCTCGCCGACACGTACGTCGTCTCGGCCAACGGTCGCTACGACAATCCCGATCGCGCCACGCTCGACGCGCTGCACGACGCGGCCCGCGAGCGCGAGCGGCGGTACTCTCTGGTGGTCACCAACCGGCCACCGACAGTGCGCTCGTTCGTGAGGGCCCACCCGCCCGCGCGCTGTGGGTATCACCTCGTCGCCCCACCGCGTGGAGCGCACTTCGTCGACGTCACGATGCGTTGATCTTCCCCAGATTCGCACGCACCTGGGCTTTGAGCGCCCGGGCTTGCTTCCATGTGGGCACCACCACGAGCCACGCCCGAAATTTTGGCTCTTCAGCGAAACCGGGGAAGCTTGATTCTGCGGGGTTCGAGCGGGAGCGACTTGTTTCCGGCGGCACGCGCTGACGGCGCCGGGCTCGTCGTGGATGCCGTCGCGTAGGGGCGGGGTCGAAGCGCGCTGACCCACCTACCCCTGCACCATGCAGGTACATCTCTCGGTGAACGCAAACCCACTGGGAGACGCAACGATGAGCCAGCGCACTGTCGACGCTCACGGCGGCGGGTGGCTCTTCCGCACTTCGTGTGGAGGTGGTTGCGCGGCCCCAAGCGCGACCCAAGTTGTATCGCTCGGCGCTCTCGCGCAACGCCTCCGCAGGCGGAGGACGCCGGCCCCCACGCCATGGAGCCCCATCCTCTCGCCATCCCTCTCTCGATCCTCTTCGCCTTCGGCGAGGACTTCGTCGTCGAGCACCTCGTCGTGGGGAAGAGGGTCGTCCGCGTTCGTGCCCGCGTCGCGGGTTCCCACGCACGGTGCCCCTCCTGCGAGATGCGCAGTGACCGCATCCACGGCACCTACGTGCGGACCCTCGCCGACCTCGCGTGGCAGGGAACGCCCGTGCGCTTGCGACTCAGAGCGTGTTTGATAGGTGTCACGGGGATTTTGCCATCGTTGCCCTTCGAAGCAGAATCCCGATCGAGGCGACCGACATCACAGTTTCACTCGACTCGATTGTGCGTTCGAAGTCCTTGCTC
>JBPOHC010001090.1:0-10555 GCA_052035985.1 Myxococcota bacterium
ATGTCGCTGAATCCGGCGCTGTAGGCGGTGACGCGGTAGGTGCCGGGGTACACCGTCGCCGTGAAGGCCGCGGGCCCCGTGCATCCGCGCGTGCCGAACAAGAAGCTGTATCCGCGCGTGGTCTCGACGAAGCGCACGGAGCCGCGACCGTCGATGGTGGTGGTCGAGGTGCACGTGCGACCCGTGAGCATCGGGCCCGCGCCGTTGAGCGTGATGGCGCCGTTGACGGCGGTCGTCACGACATCGAGCGGTAGATCAGCGATCCCACCGGGGCCGATCACGAGCGCGTCGCGGACGACCTGCTCGGTGCTCGGAATATCGCTGAATCCGGCGCTGTAGGCGGTGACGCGATAGGTGCCGGGGTACACCGTCGCCGTGAAGGCCGCGGGCCCCGTGCATCCGCGCGTGCCGAACAAGAAGCTGTATCCGCGCGTGGTCTCGACGAAGCGCACCGAGCCGCGACCGTCGATGGTGGTGGTCGAGGTGCACGTGCGACCCGTGAGCATGGGGCCCGCGCCGTTGAGCGTGATGGCACCGTTGACCGTTGTGGTGACCACGTCGAGCGGGAGGCTGGCGATCCCACCGGGGCCGACGACGAGCGCGTCGCGCACGACCTGCTCGGTGCTGGGAATGTCGCTGAATCCGGCGCTGTAGGCGGTGACGCGGTAGGTGCCGGGGTACACCGTCGCCGTGAAGGCTGCGGGCCCCGTGCATCCGCGCGTGCCGAACAAGAAGCTGTATCCGCGCGTGGTCTCGACGAAGCGCACGGAGCCGCGGCCATCGATGGTCGTCGTGGAGGTGCACGTGCGACCCGTGAGCATGGGGCCTGCGCCGTTGAGCGTGATGGCCCCGTTGACCGTCGTGGTGACCACGTCGAGGTTGATGCGCGCGGGGTCGCCGCTGCGGCAGACGCCCATGGGGCCGCAGGTGTAGCCCGCGGGGCAGGTGACGGCGCAGGTGGCCGCGCACACGCCGCTCGCGCAGGTGGTGCCCGCCTCGCATGCGGTGGCCTGCCACGCGCGGCAGCCGCCGGTCATGGCCACGCAGAGCTCGCGTGTGGCGCTGTCGCGGCAGCGCGTCGCGCCCTCGGCGCACGCGTCGGTGCAGCGCGCGACGCACGCGCCCCCGCGGCACACCTGCGACGCAGGACACGCCGTGGGCACACCGTGGAGGCACCCGTCGGCGCCGCGCACGCAGGCTGCGAGGAGGTCGCCCACGCAGGTGGGCGCGCTGCATGTGTCGACGCACGCGACGTCGACCGGGCGATCGACGGTTACGACATCAGCGCCCGCATCAACAGGGCGCGGCGCGTCGGTGGTGACGGGCGCGTCGGTGGTGACGGGCACGTCGGTGGTGACGGGCACGTCGGTGGTGACGTCGGGCCGCGCGGGGGCGTCGGTGGTGTCGCCGTCTGCGACGACGCCCTCATCGACGGTCGACGCGTCGTCGTCGAACGGGCCGGCGCTGCGCGGCGCCGAGCACGCCAGCACGAAGATCGACAGGAGCCCCCAGAGACGCAGCGCGCCGACGGATCGCATGCGCGACGTGGTGCCAACGCGCACGACGGTTGTCAATCGACCCTCGCGACTCCGCTGAAGGGCACCTCCATCGTGCCGCGCGCATCCGAAGAGCCGCGGCGGCTCCGAATCGGTTCCTGGGTCACCTCGCGACGATCGATCGTCGCGCTGTCTCGACGGTGTTTCGCATGGGTCGACTCGCGCTACGGCGACAGCGTCCACTGGCCTTCGAGGGATCCCGTGGTGAGCGCTGCGGCGAGGGCGCTCGCGGACCGCATCGCCGCGCCGGGAGCGCCGGTGCCCATCGTGATCACCGCGTTGCCGCCGGTGATCTCCTGCATCACCACCGGCGCCGAGTTGATCCGATCGTCGACCACGATCGCGAGGAGGTGACGCACGCTCCGGCGCGTGACGTCTGCGAAGGCCGCCGCGCCCTCGCGCGTGAACGACACCCGCACCGTCGGGCGCCCGTCGCTCGGGTCGACCTCGACCGACGCAGACTCGACGTCGCGCTCCGTGAGCGCGGGTGTCGCTTCGAGGCGCAGCGCGTAGCAGGGCATCGGGCGGTCGAGGCTGAGGTCGCTGTCGCAGCCCACGCGTGTGATCGCGCCGGGCACCGCGTTCGAGCGGGCCACCACGGGCGCCAGTGAGGCCTCGGTCGGGCCTTCGTAGATCTCGGTCCGATCGCGACCGACGATGCGCGTTCCGAGCCCCATGAAGCGATCGCCGCCCGAGGGAGCGACGAGCGACTGATCGTCGGCGGCTCGGTAGAACGCGAGGGTTCCGCGGAGCAGCATCGGCTCGATCGCGGGGCGAGGGTCGGCCTCTCCGCGCCACACGCGCAGCGCGATGCTTGTCGGCGTGACAGCGCGCACGAAGGCTCGCACATGAAGCCGCCGGAGGCGCTCGACGATCTTCAGCGCGTCGTCCATCGGGTGCGGGCTCTCGCCGCGGAGGGTGATCACGGTGGCGCGTGTTCCGAGCCCGAGGTCCGCGGCGAGGTGCGACGGGAGGCCGTGCGCTTCGATCACCATCGCACCGAGCGCGATCGAGACGGCGCCGATCGGCGTTGCCACGGCGGCCCACAGCGCGCGTCGATCGAGCGCGTGCGGCGTCGCGCGTCGGAGCCACGACGCGAGCGCTCCGGCGCAGGCCACACCCGCGACCGCGCTCAGCGCCATGCGACCGACGTCGCTGTGCACCTTCAAGACCGCCGCGAGGTGAACGGCCTTCTCGCTCGCGACGAGCGGCAGCGCCACGAGGTCGAACGGCCCCAGCGCATCGACCTCGCGCACGAGTCGCTTCGGCCACACGCGCGGAGACCATCGCCAGAGGGCGACCAGCAGGAGCGCCGTGGGTGCAGCGCTCACGACGAGGGTCACGAGGCTCGTGAACGGCGCCGCGTCGCGCGCGAGGTCGTGGCCGAGGGCGATCCATCCGCGGGCGAGGTGAAGCGTCATCGACGCGAGCAACATCAGCATCGGGCCGTGCGCGACGCGGGTGCGCGTGATGGCGTTCGCGAGCTGCCACGCGAGGGCGGCGCTCACCATCGACGCGGCCGCGGCGCCGAAGCGAACGCCCCAACCCGGCGTCGACACGACCGCCATCCCATCGTCGGTGTGCGCGGATTCGAGCCACAGCGCGAGCGAGAGCCCCTGCGCCGCTGCGCACACGAAATAGAACATCGCGCCGCGTCGGCCCCAACGCTGTCGACGCTCGGCGTCACCGTGATTCGCGAAGAGCGCGAGCGCCGCGCGCACCGTCACGAGGGCCGAGAGCGACAGCCCGAAGAGGGGCATGAGCGGCCCTTCGGGGGCGACACCCTGCGACGCGCTCGCGCGAAGAACCTCCCGCGCCACGTCGCCGTCGACGCCCGCGAGCGGAATCGGAACGAACGCGCCCACCACCCACGCGACCGTGAGGAACGCCGCGCGCACGGCGTGTCGCTCGAGGGGCGGAGGTTGGGGCAGCGGGGCCGTGCGGTACGCGGTCGTCGCGGGGGTGTTCGATCCCTCGGGCGCGAGACCGCCCTCTCCCTCGGGGATGCTCATGGGCGCGCACTCTACACGACCTCGGCGCGTCGAAGGTGCGGCGACCAACCGTCGCCGGAGACTTGTTCCGCCGAGGCGCCGCGTACGACACCGCGCCGCATGATTCCGATGATCCTCGCGCGTGCTCGACTCGGCGGGCGTCGGCACCAACGCGAAGACCGATCGCACACGACGCGGCAGAACATGACCGAGGCCGCGCGCGTGCTGCGCGAGGCCGCGCTGCTCACAGCAGACGACATCGCGCGCGTCACCGGACTCCGCTGATCGATTGATCGTCCGCGCCCGCCGCAGCGTGCGTTCGAAGCGGCGCGTGGCCTCGAGCGTCGCCGGGAGCCGATCGGTGGACTCAGCCCTCGGTCGCGCCGAGGTCCCACACGCAGAGACGGTCGGCGAGAACGGCGAGGCGCGCGCCGTCGCGCGTGAGCTGGCACTCGACGATCTTGTCGAGGGTGATCGTGCGGGTGAGCTCCGCGTCGCAGCGACTCCGTACGACGACGGCGCGCTCGGAGGCGCACGCGTAGCGGTCACCCAGGCTCGCGCAGGAGCCGATGCCCGCGCAGAGCGAGCGGCACGCGCCCGTCGCGAGGTCGAGCTCCTGCGAGCGCCCGTACCAGTCGTCGAAGATCAGCGCGTCGCCCGGGCCGAACGAGGCGCTGTGCCCTTGCGGCCCGCGCTCGAGCACGGCGCGCCGCGCGTCGAGGTCGAGCACCGTCACGAGGTTGTTCCCGTCGAGCGTCGCGAGGAGCGGGCGCGTCGGGTGGAACACCAGCGCCGACGGGATGAACTGCGGCGCGGTCTCGTAGCGCATCACCACCGCGCCGTCGTCGATGGCGCGCACGCAGAGGCGCGCCGGAGCGCCCGTGTCGCGGTCGCCGAAGGTCTCCCAGAACGCGACGCGCGCGAGGTCGGGCGAGAGGCTCGCATACGACCAGCGTCGCGCGCCGCTCTGGGCGCGGCCGGTGAGCTCGACGCAGCCCTCGCGGAGGTCGTGGGCGCAGGGCGTGACCTCGGCGCGCGCGACGTCCCAGGTGAAGATCTCTCCGCCCGTCGCGACGAAGCGCAGGCGCGCGCCGGCCTCGTCGGCGACCGCCGTGAGCACCTCGCGCCACGCGACCGAACCCTTCGGCGCGACGAGCTGCGCGCGGGCGGTCTCGGCGCCCGAGGCGGCGTCGTGGCGCGCCAGCGCGAAGCCCGCGGGCGCGTCGGCGGCGGTGAACACATGCCGCCCGTCACCGCTGAACGCGATCGCGCCGCGGTGCGGCGCCGCGACGACCCAGCTCGGCAGGTCGAGGTTCGCGTAGGTGGCGAGCCACTTCTTGTACGTGCCGGGCGACAGCCCCGCGGCCTTGCACGCGTCCCCCGCGCGCTGCCCCTGCGCGAGCGCCGACCGCACCGCCACCAGCTTCTCGCACACCTCCGCCGCCGTGTACCTTGCCATCGCGTCTCCGAGAGCTAGATGGGGCCTCCGAGGGCCCCGTGGTCAAGGCCCAAGGCTGGAGCACCACAGGGGCCGCCCTGCGACGAACGTTCGTCCTCGGGCGCCTGTCGTCGACCGCTCTTCGACGAACAAGTCTCCACGATCAACTCCGACGCAGGAGGGCGCGCCCGCTGATCACCTGGCCCCGTCAGCGTGTTGGGGAGCCCGTCGATGATGGCGCGGAATTGCCGAGAGGTGCCCCGCGACGGCTGCTGCGCGGTCATCCCGGTGAGCTTGCGGGCATCGCGCGTAAGAAGGCGACACCCTCGGCTGCATGTGCCTTCCGCCGCCGACAGGGCGCCGCGACGCGGGGTTCGCGGTGGCCGACGAACGCGCGGGCCTCACGCGTAGCGCCGAGGGAATGCGTACCGCAACGGCCTCGCCGAGCGACACCTCGCGGATCCCACAAAGCCCGAGCCGCGCGCGGTGGGCGATCACTCCGCTCTCGCTGAATGACGCGCAGGCAACACCGTCGTGGCCAAGGGGGGGACGGCGGGACCCCCGATAGGGTTAGGATCGCGCAGACGCCCCATGCCCAGGCCGAGAAACGCGCCGTGTCTCCCGCCTCCTCTGGCGTTCGACTGGGCCGCTGCCCGCTCGGGCCTCTCGCTGTCGCTGGCGCTGGCGGCCGCGTGCTCGGGCACCGCCGCGCCCGCGCCGGGCGCGCCGCGGCGCGAGCGGTCGATCGTCGTCGCCAGCGAGGGGCAGTCGCACGACGCGGGAACTCCGCGCGCGGCGTACGTGCCTCCCCCGTTCGCGTACCGCGTGACCTTCTCGGATCCCACGGGCGCTCTCGCGGCCGAGCGGGCGTCGCTGCTCGTCGCGGCGCGCGCGGGGCTCGACGAGTGGGGGCGCCATGTCACCGGCCGGGGGACTTTGACGGTTGAGCTCCGGGTGGCGCAGACCGCCACCGGGCGCTTCGCCGGCGCGAGCACGTCGAACGTCCCGGTGGGCAGGTGCCGCGCGACCCCGGCGCCCTGCACCGTCGTCGAGGAGCAGGCGATCCGTCGGCTGCGGGCTGGCGCCGATCACCCCGAGGCGCCCGGGCGGCCCGACGTGGCCGTGACCATCGCGCCGGACTACGTGCGCACCCAGCTCTGGTTCGACCCGGAGCCCGCGCGGCGAACCGCGGCGGTGCCCGCGGACCGGCTCGATGCCATCTCGGTGTTCACGCATGAGTTCGGCCACGCGCTCGGAATGACGGGCTTTCGCTCGCTCACCACGTACCGGCCGACGACGGCGTACCTGAGCCTCTTCGACGACCTGGTGCGGGTCGGCGACGCGACGCTCACCTTCGTGGGGCCGGCGACGGCAGCGCGCTTCGGCCCGCTGGCGCTCACGCGCACCAACACCACGCAGAACGTCTATCACTACGGCGACCCGTCGAAGCGGGGCCCCTTCGACGACGCGCTGATGAACGGGATCGTCTACCGCTACGGTCGGCGCTACCGCGTCACGGCCGTCGACCTGGCGGTGCTGAGCGACCTCGGCGTGCCGCTGCGGCGGCCGCTGTGACGCGGCGAGGGTGCTACGGGGTGAAGGCGCGGATCTGCCACTGCTGCCCGCTGAAGTTGCCGCAGCGACGCAGCGCCGCGAAGTTGTTTCGCGGGCCGCCGTTCACGATGTCGAGGCACATCCGCGGGCCGCGGAAGGCCGTCGTCAGCTGGTAGAAGCCCTGGGGCGTCCGGTCGAGGCGCCATTGCTGGCCCGAAAAATTGCCGCAGGGCCGCAGCGCGACGTGGTTGTTCCACGGTCCGCCGTTCACCACGTCGAGGCACTGGTTGGCGCCGCGGAACGTGGTGGTGAGCTGGACGAAGCCCCCTGCGCGGGCCTGCACGGTCCATTGCTGTCCGGTGAAGTTTCCCGATGCGGAGAGCTGCACGAAGTCGTTCTGCGGGCCGCCATTCACCACATCGAGGCTCATCGCCGCGCCGCGAAACTCCGTGGAGAAGCGCTGTGAGCCGGCGAAACCCTGCGCGTGCACGGAGGCGGTGAGGAGAAGACCGGCGAGCAGCGCGGGCGACACCCCAGAGGTCATGCGGTTCATGGGTGAAAAGAAGCACCGACCGGCGATCCCGGTCAACGGGTATCGACCGGGCGCCCCTTGAGGTCGACGCTTGAAGCGCGGATGCGGTGCAACTCCGCCATCGCCATGAAGGTCCCTCGTCGCGTCTCCGCGGGCCTGCTGCTCGCTCCCCGGCTCTGCTCCCCCGCGGGGCCTGACGCGGTCGACGCCACCGTCCTCGACGCGAGCGAGGTGCGGGTCTGCGCGGCCAACGGGGCGACGGCGCTCGTGATGGCCGGTTGATGTTGCGCTCGCGGCCGCATTGCCCGAACCAGCCGAGAATGCCGTCCTGCTCGATCGACGAGAACGCGCGGCGCGTGGCACGGCAGAAGGCGGGCGACGCTCGCGGCGCCACGACGGTATTGCCCGTTCGTCGTGCAGCATGAGTGGGCAGATCGCCCGAACTACGAGGTTGTCGCGACGCTGTCTCGACGATGCGCTCACTCCGCCCGCGGCACCCGCCACTCCGCCCGCGGCTCGCGCTCACTCACCGACCGAGTCGGACCGTGACCGTGCCGCGCGCATCGAAGTCCGTCCGCGAGTCGCTGTTGACCACCGCGCCGCCCACGCCGAGCGTCACGCGGTCGCTCGCGGGCATCGCCCCCGACACATCGCAGCGGAACGCGCCGTTGTCGCCCACGGTGTTCTGCATCCCGCAGCGCGCGGTGATGTCGTGGCCCGCGCGCTACGTAGGCTGCGTCAGCGATACCGTGCTCGACCAGTCGACCCGCCGAGCATCGCCGCGTGGCTCCGCGACGCGTGAGCGGCGCCATGAGGCACACCGACGCAACGTCGCCGTTGGCGGGATCGGCCCGATGGGTTCGCGAGGTCATGCCGCGAGTCGAGACGAGAGACTCGATCGATGAAGCGATCCAGCGGCGGTGCCGCGCTCGTGTGCGATCGCCGAGGGCGACGCGGTCTCACAGCGCGAAGGCGCGGATCACACCATCGGAGCCCCCGACGAACACCTCACCGCCGGTCGACGCCACGCCGTCGGCCTTCACGCCGCCGAGGCGAAACACGCGCACGTCGTCGCAGGCGGCGCCGCGCCACACGCGAACGGTGTTGTCTGCAGACGAGGTCACGACCGCGCCGTCGTCGGTGAAGCACGCGGCGCTCACCTGGCGGGTGTGCCCGACGAGGGTCGCGACGCAGCGGGCTTCGGCGACGTCCCACACGCGCGCGGTCTTGTCGGCCGAGGCCGACACGAGGCGGGTGCCATCACGCGAGAAGGCGAGCCCGAGGATCTTGCCTGTGTGTCCCGCGAGGGGAGGGAGCTCGACGGCCTCGCGCGGATCCCAGAGGTGCACGAGCTTGTCGGCGTTGCCCGAAGCCGCGCGTCGCACGTCGCCTGCCATCGACGTGAACCACGTGATGGAGCGCTTCGACTTGTGTTGCGCGATGACGGCGCCCGCGGCGACGTCCCAGAGGCGTACGGTGTGGTCGCCGCAGTTGCCCGTGAAGACGAAGCGCCCGTCGTCGGACCATGTCACCGACGCGACGATGCCGCCGAGCTTCTCGCGGAGGCGCTCCTCGCCGGTGCGCGCGTCCCAGACGCGAAAGGTGCAGTCACCGAAACCCGCCGCGACGGAACGGCCGTCGGGGCTCAGGGCCGCCTGCCAGCAGACGCTCCCTGCGCCCGTGCCGAAGCTTCCGAGGGGCGCGCCCGAGGCGCCGTCCCAGAGCGTCACCTGATCGCTGTAGGCGCCGCCGCGGCGGTGCGCCATCGTCGACGCTGCGAGGGCGCCCGATGCGATGGCGGTGAGGCCGACGATGTAGGTGCCGACGTCACACACCGCGCGCGAGGGGTCCGCCGGTGCGTGCTTCTTGTCCGTTCCCATCTGAAAACGCACGGTGGCAGAGCGCTCGGCCTTCGTCCAGATCGGCGCGGCGCGGCGAGCGCGCAACGTAGACGCTCGCTCCGCGGCCCTGATACCTTCGCGTCGCTTCACCCGATGAGAGGGGATTGGACGCGCATGGCGACCGGACCGACGACGAGGCTCGCGTGGATGATGGTGCTCGCCGCGGGGTGCTCCGCGAGGGCGGGCGGCGGAGGCTACGCGCCACCCGACGACGGCGCCGTCGCGCCCGATGTAACGCAGCCTGGCGATGTGCCCCCTGGCGTCGATGTGCCCGCGGCCGACACGGCGCCGCCGCCGCCGCAGACCTACGACTATGTGATCTCACAGTACGTCGTCGACGGCTCCGCCGGCGGCGCGGCGCCGACGCCCGCGACGTCGACCGTGGGCCTGGCGGGGTTCAACCTTGACGGGCTCTACTCGACCTCTGCCGACGCTGCGATTCTCGGCGGTCCGGCGTGCGGCCACGCCGACTACTTCTCGACGCTCGACCCCGATCAGAACATGGGCGCGTGCGCCTCGGGCGCCGCGCGCGGAGGCTCGGCGTGCATGGGCGGCGTCGACAACCAGCTCCCCCAGATCGCCTCGGCCGTTCAGGGCCTGGGCTCCGACCTGAGGGCCGACTTCGCGATGCAGGCGCAGACCGGGCGCGCGCTCGTGCTACTGCGCGTCGAAGGCGTCGACGGAACGCCGGGGCCGGGCTTCAACGACGACTCGGTCAACGTGAGCGTCTACTCCGTGGGGCGTGCGCTCTTCGCCAGCTGCGCGCAGGTGAACGCGCCGGGCTCGATGTTCGCCGTCGACAACGCCTCGCTCAACACCGCGGGTGACCTCAGGAGCGCGAAGATCCGTTTCGGCGCGAGGATCCTCAACGGTCGGCTCGTGACCGCGTTGAGCTCGAGCGACACGCCGAACTTCTCGCTGGGGCTGCCGCTCATGGGCATGAGCGTGCCGCTGGGGCTCATCAAGACGCAGCTCCGCGTCGACCTCACGCCCGACCGCGCGGCCAACGGCAACCTCGGCGGGTACGCGCAGCTCGCGCCGCTCGCGGCGATGATCGGCACGGTGCTCCCGGCGGGCGTCCCTGTGAGCTCGTTGCAGGCGCTCCTTCAGTCGCTCGTCGACGTGCAGGTTCCGCAGGGAGGCGCGACGGGTTGCATGGCGCCCAACGGCGGCATCTCGATCGGACTGGGCTTCACCGCGGTGCGTGCGGTCATCGCGCCGATGGCGGTGACGGGCCCCGTCGTCGGCAACTGCGGCGCGACGGTGCAGTGACGCGCGCCTCGGCGGGTCTCGAAGCGCGACACCGGAACTCGCGATCGTCGCCCGCCATGCGCGAAGACCACGAGGCCCTGCGAAGCGCGGCCGTCTTGCGCGGGCGGGCGAGCTCCCGTCAACGGTGCGCAAGGCGCTCGCGCGGGGCGAGTGGCCCGACGAGGTGCGCGCCCACGTCGAGAAGGTGCGCGACCGGGCCGTGGGAGGTCACCGACGCAGACCTCGACGCGCTGCGCGCCCGCTACACCGAGGATCAGCTCTTCGAAGCGGTCGTGGCGACGGTGACCGGCGCCGCCGACGTGCGATTTCGC
>JBPOHC010000431.1:0-3167 GCA_052035985.1 Myxococcota bacterium
CGGCGGCCTTCTTCGCGTGACGGGGGTGCCGTCGATCCTTGCGGATTCTCAGCACGTCGGCCATCGCGCTCGACTCCGCGGGCAGGTCGCGCTCGACCGCGTCACAGAGCGTCACGCGGCGCGCGCTCATCCTCGTTCGCAGCGTGTCGTCGCTCAGGTGCTCGACGGACGCCACGAAAGCATCGGTGTCGTCTTACCGCGAGGGTTGTTGAAACGCCCGTTATGTGGGCTCTGCGCGTGCCCCCCGGCGGTGGGTGTCAGCGAGGAGGGGCGTTGAATTCCTTGTCCGCCCCGCGCTCAACTCGCGCCACTTCGCTGGAGGTGCTCCCGCCACCTCCCGCTAACTCGCTGAGTTCCGGAACGATGGTCCCACCAGCCCCCAGCAACTCGCTGAGTTGCAAACCGAAGCTCCCACCACCTCCACGGAAGTCGCGCCACTTCGCAGGGGGTGCTCCCACCGCCTCCCGATAACTCGTCGCACTTCGCCCGTCGCCCGACACGCGTCGTCGATGTCTCTCCCGCGTCGAGTCCGCCGCGACGGACCTCACGCCCTTCACCGCACGGCCTCCTCGCGCGGTGAACGTCGGCCGCCGAGACATCGCGTCGCGCCTCATTCGAACGCATCGCCCCGCCGCGCCGGGATATGATCGCGGATCTTCGCAATGCACGCCCGGCTCCTCCGCCCTGCTCGCGCCCGTCTCGCGGAGGCGCTCGCCGTCGTCGACGGACGCGACGACGCGCCCGGCGCGTGGGAGGCGCTCGCCGCCGCGGGGCTCATCCCGATGGAGTGGATTCACCACCCGTCGCGCTCGTACGTCGTGCACGCGCCGGGTGGAATGCGTCGCGCGTATTACCCTCCGACGGTGGAGTTCTGCGTGCTCCTCGCCGCCGACGCCGACGCCGCGCACACCGCCGAGCTCATCGCGAGAGAGTCGCTGCGAGACATCCGCGACGCGGACTATGTGCTCTGGCGCTTCCTCGACGGACCGGCGCTCCAGGGACAGCGCGGCTTCCTCGACGCGATGCTCAAGGGCGGCTCGCTCGGTCAGCTCGATCGACTCGTCGAGACGGGCTTCTGCATCGACCCCATGGAGCGCGACAGCATCACCCTCCTCATGCCGGGCGAAGACCCCAGGTAGCGCGGCTCCGACCGCCCTCGCGGCCTCCGACGTACTTTCGTGCGCCTGGAGAAAGCACCGCCCATGCAATCGGTGCGACGACACGCATCGTCTTCTGCCGACCTGAAACAGCGTGCGGTGCGATGTTTCATTCGTTGCTCTCGGGCGCGTCGAACCGCTCGCTTTGAAGGTGTTCGGCGCCACGACGTGACGGGCTCTGATCGCTCCACGATGTTTCAAATACGGGGTTCTTGAAGGCTTCGAGGCGCGCGGTCAGCATCCCTTTGCGCGTCGCGCGCCGACGGCACCCCTGTTGCGTTGTTTCAGTTCCTGATGGCCAGACATCTTCCAGTGGTCGAGATGCGCAGTTCGGTCCGCACCGACGGGACGCGCGCGACAGTTCACCCCGCGGACCTTCGCGGACGCTTCGCCTCGTTGCGCAAGATCCTCTTCGTCGTGCTGATGGCGGTGTACGTCGCGCTGCCGTGGCTCACCGTCGGCGGTCGCCCCGCGGTGCTCATCGACCTCATGCGGCGGCGCTTCTACCTGTTCGGCGCGCTCTTCAACGCGCAGGACGTGTGGATGATGTTCTTCGTGCTCTCGGGCATCGGCTTCTCGCTCGTGACGCTCACCACCGTCGCAGGTCGCGTGTGGTGCGGCTTCGGGTGCCCGCAGACCGTGTGGCTCGAAGGGCTCTTCCGCCCGTTCCAGCGGCTCATCGAGGGGTCGCGCGAGAAGCGACTCCGGCGCGAGTCGAGCGGATGGACCTTCGATCGCATCTGGCGCCGCGTGCTGCTGTGGACGATCTACTTCTTCCTCGCCGCGGGCGTCGCGCATGTCTTCCTCGGGTACTTCACGCCCATCCGTGAGCTCGGCGAGATGATCAAGGCCGGGCCCTCCGAGAGCCCGCAAGCCTTCGCGTGGACCACCGCCATGACGTTGGTGCTGTTCTTCAACTTCGCGTGGTTCCGCGAGCAGACCTGCATGATCATCTGCCCGTACGGGCGGCTTCAGTCGGTGCTCACCGACCCCGACACCATCGTCATCGGCTACGACACGAAGCGCGGCGAGCCTCGCAAGCACCAGCAGAAGGGCCCCAAGGCCGAGGGCGTCGGCGACTGCATCGACTGCAACCGCTGCTTCGTCGTGTGCCCCACGGGCATCGACATCCGCAACGGGCTCCAGCTCGATTGCATCGGCTGCGCGCGCTGCATCGACGCCTGCGACGAGGTGATGGATCGCCTCGAACGCCCGCGCGGCCTCGTCCGCTACGACTCGCTCATGGGGCTGCACCACGAGCCGAAGCGCTTCCTCCGTCCGCGGCTCTACCTCTACGCGGTGCTCGGCGTGGCGGGCATCATCGCGGCCACCATCGGCTTCAGCCGACACAAGCCCTTCGAAGCGAACCTGCTGCGGATCACGGGCGCGCCCTACGTGCTCGAAGCGGGCACGGTGCGCAACGCGTACAACATCCACCTCGTGAACAAGCAGGCGCAGCGGGTGACCTTCGACATCGTGCCCGCGCCCCACGACGGTCAGACCTTTCTCATCCCGCTGCCGCAGGTGACGCTCGAACCGCTCGTGGGCACGAACATCCCGGTGTTCGTCACCGTCGACGAGCGGAGCTTCCGCGGCGACACGACCGTGCGTCTCAGCGTGCGCCCCGAGGGGATGCCCGCGGAGACGACGCGCCAGATCGAGGCCCCCTTCCTCGGCCCCTCGCGCTGATCGCGCGAAGAGCCTCTTCACCGCCGCGAACCCTTCACCGTCCCCGCTGGCTCCCATCGCCGGGAGTACGGGGAACGCCAGGAAGATTTCCGCCACGCGCGGGGAGTCGATGATGAACGTCCAGCCCTTTACACGCCGCCGCTTTCTCGCAGTCGGCGCAGGTACGCTCGCTGCGGGCGTCGCGCTTCAGGCCGACTCGGCCCTCCGCGGCGCAGGCGCGCACGCGAGCGTGATCGACCCTCACACCGACGGTGAGGTCGTCCGCTCCGTCTGCGAGCTCTGCTTCTGGAAGTGCGGGATCCAGGCGCACGTCCGCGACGG
>JBPOHC010000955.1:0-5853 GCA_052035985.1 Myxococcota bacterium
CAGCGAGCTGCGCGAGGAGCGCGCGACCGACCTGTCCCGGCCCCACGAGGCCCACCGAGAGCACGCGCTCGGAGAGGTAGAACGCGGCGTGAACGGCCCGCAGCGCGCGCGACGCGTCGGGTCCATCGATGACCGCCGAGAGGTTGCGCTCGGAGCTGCCCTGCGCGATCGCGCGGACGTTGACGCCCGCCTTCGAGAGCGCGCCGAAGAAGCGCGCGGCGACGCCCGTGGAGCGCGCCATGCCGTCGCCCACCGCGGCCAGGATGCTCTGCCCCGAGACGAGCTCGACGCGATGGAGCTGCGCGGCGGACAGCTCGCGTTCGAACGCGGCCTCGACGGCCTCGCGCGCGGCGTTGCCCTGCGACTCGGGCACGGCGAAGCAGACCGAGTGCTCGGAGCTCGCCTGCGAGATGAGAATCACCGAGACGCCCACCTCGCGGAGCGCGCCGAAGATCCGCTGCGCGACGCCGGGGACGCCGATCATCCCCGTTCCCTCGACGTTGACGAGGGCGACGCGGTCGAAGGTCGAGAAGCCCGACACGGGCACGTCGCGCGGGCCGATGGAGGCCGCCGCGCGGATCACGCTGCCGGGGTGCCCGCTGTTGAAGCTGTTGCGGATGCGAATGGGGATCGCGCGCGCGACGGCGGGCTCCATCGTGCGGGGGTGCAGAACCTTGGCGCCGAAGTACGCGAGCTCGCAGGCCTCGTCGTACGACATCTCGGGCACGAGTCGCGCTTCGGGGACGCGGCGCGGATCGGCGGAGAGCACGCCGTCGACGTCGGTCCAGATGACGATCTCGTGGGCGTCGAGGAGCGCGCCGAAGATGCTCGCGGAGAAGTCGCTGCCGTTGCGCTTGAGGGTGGTGGGCACGCCCTCGGGCGTCGCGGCGACGAAGCCCGTGATGACCAGCGTGGGCGAAGGGTTCGCTTCGAGGAAGGCCCGGAGCCTCTCGCCCGACACGGCCCAGTCGATGCGCGGACCGAGCTCGCCGGGGTGCACCACGAGGACCTCGCGCGCGTCGATCCACGCGCAGTCGACGCCCTGCGAGACCATGTACGCGTGGAGGAGCTGCGCGGACCAGACCTCGCCGTAGCCCGAGACGAGCTCCTCGGTGAGCTCCGAGGCGCTGCGGCCGAGCCAGACCCCTCGGAGGATGTCGGCGATGTCCCTCGTATCCGCGCGGAAGACCTCTTCGAGTCGCGCGGCCTCGCCGTCGGGGAGGAGCGCGCGGGCGGCGTCGAAGTGCTTTCTGCGAAGGGCTTCGAGGGCCTCGTGGCACGAGTCGTCGCGGCGCCTCGCGCGGCTCACGAGCGAGAGGAGCGCGTCGGTGACGCCCGACATCGCCGAGACGACGACGGCCTTGTGGTCACCGGGTTCCGCACCCACGATGCGCGCGGCGTTGCGGTAGCGGTCGGCGTTGGCGACGCTGGTGCCGCCGAACTTGTGGACCACCCAGGCGGCGTGGTCGGAGCTGGAGGTTTCCATGGTTTGGGGGCGATCTGATTCGGGTACGGGTGCGGTGGCTCAGACGGAGTCGCGGCGCTTGAGGAGGAACCCTACGCCGCCGAGGAAGACCAGTGTCATCGCGGCGAGGATGCCGTTGGCGACGATGGGGTTGTCCCAGCTCCCGAAGCCCCAGCCGCCGGTGCCCTGCGTGGTGCGCGCGATCTCTTCGACGGCGCAGTCGAAGTAGTAGGTCGGTGACGCGCCCGAGGTCTGCCGCACGCCGTCGCCGAGGCGGTTCACGCACGTGGGGATGCGCCACGTGAGGGCGAGGGTGTCGCGCTCGGCGCCCATGACGCCTTCGAAGCTCCAGCGCGACGGCATGATCGCCATGAGGAACTTGAGCCAGCTCTTGTTCGTCATCGGCACGAGGAGCCCGCCGAGGACGACCTGCGGGATGAGCGCGATGGGCGTGAGGGCCATGGCGGCCTCGGAGCTCGTCACCGCGGCGGAGATGAGCAGCCCCAGCGCGACGGCGCACATCGACGAGAGGATCATCGTGCCGAGCATCGGCATGAAGGCGTCGAAGGTCCCGTTGCCGAGCTTGAGCACGTTGTAGACGATGCCGAGGAGCACCGTGCACTGCACGATGCAGAGCCCCGTGAGCAGCATGAACTTCGAGGCCATGTAGTTGAAGATCGAGAGGTTCACCATGCGCTCGCGGCGGTAGATGGCGATCTCGGAGACGATCTCGCGCGCGGCGTTCGAAACGCCGAACCACAGGGCGCCCACGGTGAGGAAGAAGATCGCGCCCTTGAAGTCGTCGACCTGGCGGAAGCGCGTCGGCGCGATGCTCCCGCACATCTGCGCGGCGGCCGGCGCGGCGCGCATGAAGCCCTGCTCCATCTGCATGATGGTGTTCTGGCACCAGAGGTTCGGCGAGCGCGGGGAGTCGTAGAACACCGCCGCGAGGAGGCCGCCGATGATGGGCGCCTGCGAGAGCAGGATGAGCAGACCCGCGACGTCGCGCTTCTTCACGATGGCGTAGCGCGTGAGGAGCAGTCCGAACTGACGGATGAGCGGCACGGCGCTACGCGACGGGGGCCGCTGCGCGCCGGGCTTGCCGGGCTCGCGCTCGCCCGAGTACATCTTCACGTAGGTGGGGTTGTCGGGGCGGAAGAACTCCTTGCGCCACTCCTGCGCCGCCGCGAGTCGGGCCTCGCCCTTCGAGGGGAAGCGGCCGGACTTCACGGCGTCTTCCTCGCGGACCTTGAGCTGGTCGAACATGTCGCGCGGGTTGTCGATGCTGCCCGCCTTGCCGCGGTTGGTCATCTCCAGGTAGCGCGCGAAGAAGTCGTAGCTCTCCTTGCCCGAGGGCCCGAAGTACACGGGCTCTCCGCCGAAGCCCATGATGAACGCGAGGTTGAACTTCTCGTACTCCTCGCGCGCGGGCTGGTGGATCGTGACGATGATCGTCTTGCCGTACTTCTTCGCGAGGTTCGACAGGAGGTCGATGAGCGACACGGTGTCGTCGGCCGCGAGGCCCGAAGTGGGCTCGTCGAGGAACATGAGCGCGGGGTCGGTGACGAGCTCGAGGGCGATGTTCACGCGCTTGCGCTGACCGCCGGAGAGCACCTTCTTCTCGGGCTTGCCGATCTGGAGGTTCTTCACCTGCTCGAGGCCGAGGTCCTTGATGGTCTGCTCGACGCGCTTCTCGATCTCTTCGGAGCTGTAGTCCGACGGCAGGCGGAAGCGCGCGGAGTACGTGATCGCCTCCTTCACCGTGAGCTCGGGGTGCACGATGTCGTCCTGCGGCACGTACCCGATGCTCCCGCGGAGCGCGTCGTAGATGGCGTAGAGGTTCTCGCCGTTGACCCGCACCTCGCCCGACGTGGGGCGCAGGTAGCCGTTGAGCACCGTGAGCAGCGTGGTCTTGCCCGCGCCCGACGGGCCCATGAGCGCGATGAGGTCACCGGGCTTCGACTTGAAGGTGACGTGGTTGAGAAGGATCTTGTCCTTCGCCTTGTTCTCGCGGTCGGGGACCTTGAGGAAGATGTCGAGGGCCTCGATCTCGACGAGGTTGGCGCTCTCGAAGACCTGCCCCCCGGAGCTCGCCTGCTGCTCGGCGTAGGCCGAGATCGAGTTGCCGATGAGGTCGACGATCATCGGGTACGGGCCGACGAAGATGCGGGTCTTGGGGGGCACCGACACGGGCTGGCCGGGCGCGAGTCGCTGGCCGTTGACGTAGGTGCCGTTGGTGCTCCCGAGGTCGCCGACGAGGAGGTTTCCGTCGGGGGACTTCATCACCGACGTGTGTCGGCCCGACACCTGGGGGTAGGGCATCACGATGTCGCAGGTCGGGAGTCGACCGATCATCGCGATGGCCTTGCCGCCCGTGTGCGCGGAGAGGTCGAAGCTGCCGAACATGGTTCGAGAGGGCGCGTGTCCGCCCTGCGGCTGTTGCGGCTGCTGGTGCCCCTGCATCGAGGGGTGCTGCGGGAGGTTCTGCGGAACGAGGCTCGGCCCGCCCTGGAGCGACGGTCCGCCCTGGTGCGAGGGGCCGCCCTGGAACGACCCGTAGGCGCCCTGGTTCGAGCTCATCGGGGCCATCGGCGCGGGGCCCGGTTGAGGCGCTCCCTGCGCGGTGGCGTAGCCGGGCTGGGGCATGGCGGCCATCTGGCCCGCGGGTGCGCCCGCCATCTCGAAGATCACCTGCGACGGGACCCACACGGCGCCGAGCGAGTAGCCCGTCTGCGGGTCCATCATCACGGGCTGGTTGGGCGGGAGGCGCTGGGTGCTTCGATCGAAGGTTCCGCTCTTCGACCCGAGGTCGGAGATCATGCGGGTGTTGGTGTCGACCTGCACGTGAGCGCCCGACACCGTGGGGTGCGACACGACGAGGTGCGCGCGCGACGGGTCGCGACCGATCACCACCACGCCGCGCTGCTGGAGCGGCAGCGCCGAGCGGTCGAGGAAGAGCTTCGACACCTCGGGGTGCGTGAGGGGCACCCGCGCGTCGCCGATCATCACGTTGGCGTGAAAGCCCGCGAGCTGGACGTTCTCACCCGGCGCGAGGGGGCGGCCGTCGACCACCGTGCGACCGGCGCCCGCGTCCTGGAGCCACAGCCCGTCGCGCCACGTGAGGATCGCGTGACGAGGTGCGACCCCGTTGCCCGTGACGTTGAGCTCACACTGCGGGGAGGAACCGATGTTGATCTGCGTACGCGCCGGCATAGGGCGCGGAGTGTATCGAAACACCGCTTCGTTGGAAGCGAGGATTGACAGCGCGCTTCAGCCCCGGAGCACCTCGCGCGCGGCCTTCGCTTTTGCGATGGCCTCGGAGGTCGTTGCGCCCGCGGCGGTGAGGTGCCCCATCTTTCGTCCGGGGCGCGCGTCGCGCTTTCCGTAGAGGTGAAGCGAGACGCCGGGGATCGCGAGCGCGCGGTCGAAGCGGGGAGATCCGAAGGTCCAGAGGTCGCCGAGGAGGTTCACGATGGCCGCGGGGCGGAGCAGCGCCGTCGACCCGAGCGGGAGATTGCACACCGCGCGCACGTGCTGTTCGAACTGGCTCGTCGCGCACGCCGCCGTGGTCGCGTGGAAGCTGTTGTGGGGCCTCGGCGCCAGCTCGTTGACGAGGAGCTCGCCGCCGCGCGTGAGGAAGAGCTCTACGGCCACGACGCCTTCGAGGCCCATCGCCGACGCGATGTCGCGCGCGATGGTCGACGCGCGAGAGAGCACCTCCGCAGGCAGCGCCGCGGGGAGCACCGACCAGTCAAGAACCCTGTTTTCATGGTGATTGAGCGCGGGCGGATACACCGCCGTGGCCCCCGACGGAGACCGCGCGACCATCACCGACACCTCGGCCTCGAGGTCGAGCGCGCGCTCTGCCACGCAGGGAGCTCCGCCGAGCGCCTCCCACGCGGCGGTCGCGTCGTCGACGCTGCGCGCGCGGAACTGTCCGCGGCCGTCGTACCCGTCGCGGCACGACTTCACGAAGCAGTCTCCGCCGAGCGCCGTGAGCGCCTCGCGGAGCGCGTGCCCGGTCTCGGCGTACATCCACGGCCCCTGCGGCGCTCCGTGCGCGCGGAGCCACGCGCGCTGATGTCCGCGGTCTTGCACGATCGCGAGCGTCTCGGGACCGGGGCGAACGGGGCAACGCGCCTGCGCCGCGCGGAGCGCCCCGATGGCGACGCGCTCGATCTCGAGGGTGACCACGTCGCATCGCGCGGCGAGGTCGGCCGCGGCGTCGGCGTCGTCGAAGGCCGCGGTGACGCATCGATCGACGACGGCGCGCGCCGGGCACGCGGGGTCAGGGTCGAGCGCGTGAACCTGATAGCCGAGGGTGCGCGCGGCCATCGCGGTCATGCGACCGAGCTGTCCGCCGCCGAGGATTCCGATCGTCGCGCCGG
>JBPOHC010000625.1:0-11446 GCA_052035985.1 Myxococcota bacterium
GAGACAGACCTCAGTGCGCACGAGTCGTGCGGCGGGTGTTCGGTGCGCTGCGCCGACACGTCGTTCTGCTGGCGTGGTGTCTGCCGTCGGTGATTCACGCGACGAGCGTCCATCCCCACAGCGTCGCCTTCGCCGCAAGCGTCGTCGCGGGTGCGCCCACGTCGACACCCGAGAGAGCGACGTACGTGCGGAATGCTGCGCCGACGAAGTAGCAGTACTGCGCCTCGCTCGCGCCGCCGTGCGACGTGACGGGCTCCTCCGTCGCGAGGGTCGCGTTGCTGATCCCGTACGCGCTTGCGGGGTAGAGCGAGTACACGCGCCCGCCGCGCAGGAGAACCTGCGACGGGAGACGCGCGCCGCCGGGGTCCGCGCCGCGGGTTCGGTCTGGCGCAGAGCAGTTCGTCGGACACCGAATCGGCGTAGGATCGCGGGCCATGAAGGTCCTAGCGTTGCTGCTACTCGTCGTCGCCTTCGTGGCGTGCGGCACGTCCCCAACGGGGACACTCGCAGACGTCGGACGAGAAGCGGACGTTGCAGACATGACCGATGCCCTCGTCGACCCGTGCCGCGGCCGATGCGGCGCTGGCACGGTCTGCGACGACGGGCGATGCGTGGCGCTTGACGCCGGTGGCGATGCGAAGCACTTCGACACGCCCGCGCTCGACGTCGCTCTAGACGACGCAGCAGAGGAGCGCGAGACCGACGTCGCGAGCACTGACGTCGCGAGCGTAGACGCTCTGGACTGCGGCCCAGGGCGCACACCATCCGATGGTGCGTGTGGATGCGCAACGGGGCTCACGATGTGTCGGAGCGGCTGCTCGAACACGAGCACCGATCCCGTCAACTGCGGGGTATGTTCTCGCTCGTGTCGCGCCGATGAGGCGTGTCGTGCGGGGACCTGCGTCTCCGCCGCAGATGCTTCAATCGCCGCTGACGTCTGCACCTCCACAACCGATCCAAGCAACTGCTGCGGCGTCGACTGTCCGCTTCGCATCAACGGGATTCGATTCTGCTCGTCGGGGCGCTGCGGCTTCAGTTGCATTCCTGGCTTCGCGGACTGCGATGGAACCACCGCGAACGGCTGTGAGTCCGCTTCCTCCATCGACTCGACGAACTGCGGCGCGTGCGGCAATGCGTGTCGTCCGGGGCACCCGTGCGCGGGCGGTCGATGTGCGACGGACTGCGATTTGGGGTGTCCCGCGGGAACGCGCTGCGTGGGTTCGGGATGCGTCGCATGCGATGCTCCGACCTCGCTCTGTGGCGCCGAGTGTGTCGATCTGGCCACCAACCGAAACCACTGTGGTGCATGCGGACGTGTGTGTGCCGTCGCAACGGGGGGCACTTCGGCGGCGGCAACAACCGCGTGCGTGGCGGGCCGATGCATCGTGACCGCATGCACGCTCGCATCAGAGGGCTATACCGACTGCGACGGCGACGCGGCGAACGGGTGCGAGACCAACCTCAACACGAGGGCCAACTGCGGCGCTTGTGGGCGCGCGTGTAGCGGAGATTTGTCGTGTACCACAGGGCGCGTCTGCACCTGCTCCAACCTCGCGACGAACATGTGCGGCGACCGCTGCGTTCGTCCCTCAGACCCTTCTCACTGCGGCCGTTGCGGCAACGCATGCACTGACGCACAGTTTTGCGATGGCCTCGCGGGCGTCTGTCGCGACTGCCCCCGCACCCCGGATGGACACATGCTCACGCGATGTGTTGAAACCTGTCGAGACCTCATGGCGGACGATCAAAATTGCGGTGCGTGCGGCGTTGTTTGCCCTCTCGGTCGGATTTGTTTCTTCGGTGTTTGCAGGTAGTCCGCTCAGGGACAAAACGAAGCCATGACACGCCCCGCACGAACTCCCCGCGCGGACACCTTGACGGCCCCGAGTTCAGCGCGCATCGACGCCAACCGCGCCAACGCGGCGATGTCGACGGGGCCACGAACGGCCGAAGGGCTTGCGGTGTCGAGCGCGAACGCAACAACGCACGGGCTCACGGCGCGATCCATCGTCGTGCGGGGGGAGTCGTCCGAGGCGTGGGAGGTGTTCTGCGCGGCGGCGATGGCGGACCTCGCACCGGTCGGGTTCGTCGAGGTGCAGTTCGCGGAGCGCGCCGCAGAGCTCCTCTGGCGCCTTCGACGGGCGGGCGCCGCGGAGGCCGCAGTCGCAGCGTTCTCGGATGCGGACGCAGAACGCGAAGCCTTCCGCGACGCCATCGAGGCCGCTCCGTCACAACACCAGCGATACCTGCGCGAGCAAACCCCGACCGTCGAGGCGTTCAAGCGATGCGACGCACGCATCGCTGACCTCGACGCAGCCTTCTGCCTCTCGATCGAGGAGCACACGCCGCGCGAGACCGTCCCCGCCAACGACCAGGGCGTGCTCTACATGGCGCGGTTGTTGGTCGAAGCCGCGGGCGAACCGGAGTGGGCGCCGTTCAACAACTTCGAGGCGGAGGGGGATCGCTCCGTCGGCGCGTTGCGAGACTTCGCCGAAGAGTACGCGACGCTCGCGGGCGCACCGGACCCCGACGGCGGCGCGGTGCGGCTGCTGCGGAAGGCGCGGCGCACGTTGCTGGAGCGGCGTCTTGCGGCGTTGGAGGTGCTGCAACACGCGAAGCGGCGCGCCGAACTCGCACGCGCCCTCGCCGCGGTCGGTGAGCGAGCGGAGCCCGTGCGACGCCACGAGGCACACCTCCAACGCCAGTTGTCCGCGACCCTCGCGGCGCTCGATGCTGCGCGCGCACGACGTCGCGGGTGATCGATCCCGTTCGAGAATGAGCCGGACGCAAACCCGCGGAGCGCGACCACGAGTCGACGGCAACGCACCGTTCCGCACCCCTATGGATGGGGTGTCTCCCCTCTGTCTCACCCGAAAGGGAGACGCTGATACGACGTCATTCACAGCGATTTCGCCGGGGTGTCTCCCGGTCTCACAGCGGCCCTCTCGCGCTCCTGCGACGGAGCGGGAGGAACTCGCACCATCATCCCGCCGCTTCGTCGACGGCCCCGACGCCGAGGGCGTCGAGCACCACCCCGGCGAGCTCCACCGCGTTGCGGGCGCGGAGGGGGCCTCCCTCAAGCACTGTCACCGCGAGGAGCCACGGCGCCGAGTCGGGCGCCGTCGATCGAAGCGCCTCGACGGCCAGCGCGCGCGCAGGGGCCGCGACGGGGTGCCCTTCGTCGACCGCGTGGAGCAGGTCGAGGGCGACGCCGCGGAGGGCTTCGCCAGGGGCGCGAACGGGCCACGGATTGGCCACGTTCGCACGATTCCCCTTGTTTTCCAGCGATGCCTTGCGGTCGTCTAAGCCATAGGTCGGGGGTTCGAGTCTCCCCGGGCGTGCCCTTGAGACAAGGGGTTTTGAGCGAAACCCCTCCCCCTCGTGGGCCGAGTTCGGAGGGGCCTCGTGGCCCACTCTGGCCACGGCGTCTGCGGCCCCGCGCGGGGCGGCCTCGGAGGCCGTCGAGGGCTCAGCGCTCGAGGTCGACGGAGCGACCGGCGCGCGGGCGCTCGCGTCGCTCGACGAGGTGCTCGTCGCGGGGTTCGCGGGCGCGCTCGCGTTGCCCCCCGCGATGCGATCGTGGAGGTGCCCCGGTGCGATGTGCGCGTAGCGCTCCGTCATCGCGACCGATCCGTGCCGCAGGAACGTGCGCACGTCTGCGAGCGGGAACGCGCTCGACGTCCACGAGCCCATCACGAGGTGCGACGCGCAGGTGTGCCGCAGGTCGTGGAAGCGCACCGGGCGAGTGATGCCCGCGAGGAGTTTCAACCCGTCGCGGTGAAGGCCGCGGACCTTGCGAGTGCCCCAGCCGGCGTCATCGCCGCACTGGCGTTGATGACCTCGCGGCGAAGGGAACACGAGCGCGTCATCGGCCGGAACTTCGCCGTCGACGGTGGCGAGTTCGCGGAAGCGCGTGAGGGCCTCACGAGCCTTCGGGAGCAACGGCACGGGCTGAGCGCGGCCGTTCTTCGGAGCGCCCTTCCACGAGGCGCGCACGATCACCTCGGGGCGTGCGTCGCGCTCGTGGACGTCGCCCCATCGAAGGCACCAGAGCTCCCCGGCGCGAAGGCCCGTGTAGATCGCCACCACGAAGAGCAGCCGCGCGGCTTCGGGCATCGCCTCGCAGGTCTCGACGGCGCGCACCTCGTCGGCCGTGAGGAACGTCCACGGGTCGCGCGCTGCGCCCTTCGCCGTGCGCTTCGGGGCCTTCACCCCGAGGGCGGGGTTCGCGGGGATCCGCTCCTCTGCGCACGCGTCCCCGAGACACTTCCGCACGAGGTTCAGCGCGTGGCGGATCGACCCCGACGCGAGGGGCTTCCCCTCGACGCGCGCGGCGAGCTGCTCATCCACCCACGCGCGGACGTGCTTCGTGCGGATGTCCACGAGGGGCATCGCGGCGAGCGCCGAGGGCGCGACGCGCACGCTCCATCGCGAGCGGTCGTTCTCGGGCCACCGCACGAGGCCCTGACGCTCGCGGGTGTTAAGCCACGTCTCGCCCCACGAGGCGAGCGTGACCACAGCGGGCGCCGGGGGAGGCTCCGCGGCCTTCCTGCGGTCGAGGTCGTGGCGCTCTTGCACCAGCGCACGCCGGAACGTCTCGGCCGCCTCGCGGGTGTCGCAGGTCTCTTTGATGCGCTTCCCGTCGACCGTGATGCGTACCCGAAACCGCCCCGAGGGGAGTTCTTCGATGCCGCCCCGACCGTAGGGGCTCGGCGCCGTGGGGGAAGCCTTCCCGTTTCTCATTCTCTCTCTCGGGGGCGTGTTGTGCGGCGGGACGTGAGACACGGCGTTTTGCCTTGCGGAATGGTGCTTTGAGTGACTCACGCGATGGAGGCGCCACCGCGAGACATCGCCACGAGGTCAGGTTTCGTCGACGTTGGAGGCGCCATCGCTCGCGAGATTGTATCCGAGCGCGCACACCTTGAGCGCCCACACGCGCTGTCGCTGTCCTGCGCCGATGCGCTGCTGAATGGTGCTCTTCCCGCCGTGCGTGTGCTCGATCATGCCCGATGCGACGAGAGCACGACCGAGAGCGTCGACGTCGACTCCGAGCAGGTGGTTGACGGCGCGCGCGCGCTCCGTCGCCGCCTCAAACGACGGCCCCGGCATGAGCAGCACCTCCGCGCCATCGAGCGTGAGGTATCCGATGCACGGCCCCATCTCACGCCAGCGCGATTCTCCCGCGCGCTCCTCCTGTCGCCACCCCCACGCGTCGGGGTTCTTCGGCGTGCCTTGACGTCCTCGCGGTAGAAGGCCCTTGAGGTGCGCGCGCCCCGATCGAAGCGCGTCGACGATGAACGCGCAGAACCGCGCCGCGGGGTCCTCGGCGGAGACGTGCTCGTTGTGCCCCGCGGCCACCGCGCGCATCGCCGTCACCGCTCGCGCCCGATGCTCCGCGAGTTGCTGCGCATCGAGCACTCCTTTCGAGAGCAGACCCTTGGGCCCGAGGAACGCGAGGAGTGCTTCGAGCCCGTGCGCGAGCGCGCCCATGAGCCCCGCCGCGCGGTTGCCTTCCCCGAGGCCCCAAGCGCGCGCGGCTTCGCGGTCTCGCGCATCGAGGTTGGGGAGGTTCTCCGTGTATCGCGATGCGTACCAGCGGAGAAACGCCGCCATCGCTCGCGAGAGTTCGCCCTCACGGGCGCGGCGCATGAGCGACGTCAGGTCGGGCGACGGTCGCACATCGAGGTCGACGGTCACGACGCGGGAGGTACACGCTGACCCCTTCGGAAGCACCTCGCCCGTCGACAGGAGCGCGCATCGCGGCCGCGGGTCGGTGCGCGTCCCGCCGTCGACCGTGCGGAGGTTGCGTCCCTGGTTGTCGTACTTCGTCCGAACCACGCGCTCGAACTTCGCGCGGTTGTCGACGTTGCCACCGCTCGCGAGGTTCAGATCATCCACGAAGAGGAGCGCGTCTCCGACCGACGACGCGACGCCGAGGATGCCGGGCACCGAGTCGCCCGACCACGACGCGGGCGCGGTGTCGACCATCGACGCGCCGAAGAGCGACGCCACGAGACCCGCGGCCATGCTCTTTCCGAGCTGCGGGCGCCCGCTTACGTGCACGGTCGCTCGCGTCGGTCCCATCGCCGCGCGGAACGCGAGTCCGAGCATGGGCACGATCACGGACGCGGGTTCGACAGAGAGAAGCTCCACGACCGCGAGCGCCGCAGCGAAGGCGTCCTCTCCCTCGGGGCACTGCGAGAGTCGAATCATCGCGGCCTTGCCTTCGGGCACCACATCGACGCCCGAGACGTCGCCCTCTGCGCCGACGGCTCCCGCCCCGTGGAGGTACACCGCGCGTCCGCACTCGACGATCCACCCCGTGAACCCGTAGCGACGCACCTCGACGGGCGCGGAACACGCTCCGATCGCATCGAGGAGCATGGTGCGGAGCCTGCGGTCCGAGGGAACGGTGCCTCGCGCGGGGATGGTGGCATCGAGCCACGCGCCCGACGACCAGTTGACCGACGGTACTTCCGCGACGAACGGCGCGAGGTCACCCCCGCACATGATCGAGAGACGCCGCTTCCGGCGCGGGAATGCGTCGGGCGTGGCGAACTCGCTCACATCGGCCGCGATCTGCACCGAAGCGCGCGCGAGCACCGTGTGTTTGGTCTCGCCCCGTCTCGTCGCGGTCTCCGCCGTGGTGAGCCCCGGTTCCATCGTGAACCGGGTGCCGTTGCCGTCGTCGCCCTCCGAGACGTGCGCGTCGATGTCCGTTGCCGCGGGTGCACGCGCCTCCGCGCGTCGCTCGCGCTCGGCTTCGCGCCGTGCGTCAAGCGCCACTCTTCGGGTCGCAGCCTCGCGAGCATTGCGGTTCTTCTCAGCGTCACGCGCGGCTTCTTTCGCAGCGCGCGCCGCAGCGTTCACCGCGTCGATCCATCGACCGATCGAAACCCCCGCTGCCTTGAGCGATCCGCGAAGCACCTCGAACGCGCGGGCGTCGCTGTTGCGAAGGTTCGCAGCCGCGTCGATCACGGGCGCATCGAATGCGAGCTCCGACCGCTTCGCTTCCTCGATGCGCTCCGCGAGTCCGTCGAGGGGATCGGTCGCACCCTCGCGTCGGGCCTCGCGCTCCATCGCGCGTGCCTCGCGTGCGGCGGCTTCGTCGGTGTGTGCGGTGATGCCAGCGGGCACCGTCGCGGAAGCCTTGGAGGTCTCGGTCTCGTGTTCGTCAGGTTGCATGAGTAGCTCCGGCCACTTGCGCGGCGAGGTAGTTGTCGAGGCCCTTGAATCGCGAATCCCACACCCACACGGCGACCGCGAACCCGTCGCGCCGCAGTTCGTCGACGATGCACCGCAGCGCGCGGGCCACGCGGATGTTGCTGCGCGCGTCCATATCGAGGGCGACGGCCACGTCGCGCACACCCCACGCGAGCGCGAGGTCGACGCCCGAGGCCCACGAGCCCACGCCCGGAATGCTCACGACGGGCGCCCCGAGGAGCGCGGTCGCTGTGTCAGCTTTGAGTTCGCCCTCTGTGAGAATCAGCCGTTGCGCGCTCGCGCGAAGCGCAGCCGCTTCGAGGGGAACGTGCACCACGCTCGCGGCCGATGGCCCGCCGCGCTTCGCGCTGGTCATGTAGAGGTATCGCGTCCCGTCGCACGGATCACGGCGGCGGATCTTGAGTGCCGCGATGCGCCCCTCGATGTCACGCACCGGAACCACGAGCCCCGGCGCGCCTGCGAGGGTCCACCACCCGCGGCTCCCCTCTTCCCTCCAAACGCAGCCGGGGACGTCGCACGCGACGTTCTCACCGACCGCGCTGGTGATCGCTCTCGCGAGACACGCACGCCCCTCGATGGGGAGCGTGCGATACCCGTTCGCGTTGATGTCCTCGTCGCGGAGCCCGCGAGCGCGGAGACCTGCGCGGTCGCCCTCGTGGAGCCGCAGCGCGGCGAGCACGGCGCGATACGCAGCGTCGCGCACCTCGACGGGAGCGAGTTCACGTCGAGGCGTTGCAGGGGCGCGAGGTGCGACGGATGCGGAGCCGTCGAGGTGGTGCACGAAGAACGTCACCCCCTCGCGGTTGGTCTTCTCGCGGTCGGACGCGACGCGCTTGCAGAGCGTCACTGCTCCGTCGAGCGACACCTGACACCACGAGTCGCGACCGCACACCGGGCACCTGTCGCGCGGGGAAACGTCGCTCCAGTTGCCGCCACCACGCGAGGGAAGCGCGGTCCCCCGAGGTCCTGCGAGCGCTTCTTTCATGCGGCCCACGGCGCACCTCCGGGCATGAGCGGCGGGGGTTCCGCGGACTCGCAGCGCGGGAGGTCCGAGGTGCATCGACAGGCGCGGCAGAGGGCGCAGCGCGCGGGCACCGTGAGCGCTTCCGCGCGGCGGCGACATCGAGGGCAGACGCAGCGGCGGCTCATCGGCGCGCCCCTCTCCGCGGGTCGTGTCGCGCGAGGAGCTTTCGCGCGCGCGCCCTCGTGAGTTCATCGACGGGCTCGAGGTCCTCGGGGAGGGCGACGTGGCGACCGCGCGCGACAGGGGCGCGACGCTGCGTCAGGCGCATCTCCGAGAGCAGTTCGCGCAGGACTCCCGCCGAGCGCTCGTTGAAGCGCGCGACGAACTCCTCGGTGGGGTCGACGTCGCTCGCGGGAGACGTCTCCCGCGCGGTGTTGTTGGGAGGCTTGGGGCGCGCGCGGACGTGTCCCGTCGCGCGCTTGCCGCTCTCGCGGCGCTCGCGTACCTTCATGGTGTTTCTCGGGGTCGCGCTTCTCTTCGCGGGAGGCGGCGCGACCGTTTGCCCTGTTGATCTACCCGCGGACGCGTGCCGGGCGAGCGCGCGCCGCGGTCTTTGTCACGCGATCGATGCGTCCCGCGTCGCTGTCGGGAGCAGGCGCTCCAGCCCGAGCTTGCGCGCAGCGGCGTCGACCAGGGTGCGGGTCGCCCGCTGCACAGTGAGGCCGTCGAGGTAGCGGTTGACCGCGGACTCGTGGCGGCCGGACTCGGCGCAGAGGCGGATCACGTCGTGTCGGTTGCGTTTCGGTTGCATCTCGAAAGCTTCTAGAGCCTGCGGATCACACGCGCCACGCAGGCGTATCACCACGAACGCGCACCCGCGCGTTCGCTCCGAACGCGCACCCGCGCGTTCGCGACACACCGAAACGAATGGATCTTGTTGACTGTCCCCGAACCGGGTTCAGGAGCGCCTCGGTGGATTGCGCGAACGGTTCAGTTTCGGGTGATGTTCCGGGTGCTTGCCCCACCACTCGATCAACGCCGGGTCTGCGTTGATGCAGTCGCGCAATTCCGCGACCTTCAAGCCGAGATACTCATGGGGGCGCTCACGCCGCGAGATCGCGGCTTGGACATCGCGTCGAAACAGGGCCGGGTCCGTTGCTCGTTTCGTCATGGTGGCGTGCTTGCGTTTCTTGCGCTTCGCATCGACGCGCCGACTGGCTTGCGGGGTGTCTGCGTCGTGTCCGAACTCGCTCATGGCCCGCGCGACGAACCTGCGCGCGAGCGCCTCGGGGAGCTCGCCGCTGTCTGGTGCTCCCTCGTCGAGCGCCCTCTGTCTGCAAACGCGCAGAGCGTCGACGCACCGAACATCGTTGCGCCTGCCTCGCTCGATCGCGGTCGAGAGCACTGCAACTCCGGCGTAGATTTCTGAGGTCTGCTCGGAGCCACGATTCGCCGCGCCTTGCATCGAGAGGATGCGCGTGATGCTCGCGTCCAAATCCATCGCCCGCGCGTGCGCCCCCTTCCCCGTTCTGCGCGAGCGCGCGAGCGTCTTTCCGGCGAGCGGCACAACGCCGTGCGTAACGTCAACCGCAACATCGCGAAGAATGTCAGCGACGCGTGCCATGATGGCATCCCCCATCGCTGCGCCCGTTTCGGCGACGCGGGCGCACACGTTCAGCGCCGAGACCATCATCCCGCGACCGCTCGACGCATCAAGCTTGTCCACGAGCCCCAGACACTGCCGCGCGACGGCGAGAAAGTTCTCGCACGCTTCTCCGCGAGGCTTGCGAATCGCGGCCCGAATCTCCGCCTCGACATCCCGCCCCAGGACATCGGAGATGACCCGGAACTCGCCGGGGAGAAGTACGGTTTGGGAAGAGCTCGCGATGTTCGCAGCGTGTCTTGCGAGGGAGTGGAGTTCGAACAGGAGCAGCGTCATGGACGAATCAGGCCAGCGGTAGAGGGGTAACGGCCCCGTGCGGCCCTTCAGCTTTTCGGTCGCGCGCTCCTGCGCTTCAAACCAGAGGTCGACGGTTTCGGCCGCGAGTTCCTGAGCTCGCAACACGGGCGCTGAATTGATGGTCGTACCCGCGAGCGCCCGCCTGAGTTTCGAGAGTCCGTCCTCGTCGGGGCGCGTGTTGTCGTCGCCGCTCTCGTCACGTACCTTCGCCACGCTCGCACCTCCGTCGCAACGGCCGTGTGGGAAGCGGCTCGCGCCGGTCTGACCACCAGTGCGAGCCGCGCGTTTCGACGCATCGTAGTGGCGCGGACGGGAGGCCGTCCACAGTGGGGGCTGAACAACCGGTTTCTCCGCGCGCGGCGGCGGAATAGAATTGCGTCCATGTCCTCTCTCGCAACGAGGTTGTTGGTCGCGGTGTCGGTGGGGTGCTTCGCCGGGTGTGCAACGTTTCAACCCGTCGCGGGCGACATCGTTCGAGACCCCTCGACGGGGGGATGCCGCGACACAGTCACGGGGCGATTCGCGACGTGTCCGAGCGACGGTCCGAGCGCGGAGGCCGTGCTCGCCGGAGTCGGAATCGTGGCGGGGCTCGCTCTCATCGCGGGCGTGACCTATGCCCTCACGCGCCCCCATTCTCCTCCCGCTCCGCAGCCCCACCCCAACGAGGCGACGAGTGCCGGGGATGAGGCGCGCAACGAGGCCGCCACGGGAGCCCCTTCCGGTGTGCTGGTTGATCCGCACCGCTGCATCGATAGTGCAGGGAGCACCCGCATGGTCGCCGGTGCTGAAACGTGTGCGTCGAGGGGACTGGCGGAGCCAACCACCGCGGAGCCAACCATCGCAACGCCCCAACGTGGCCCTGCGAGCACTCACCGAATTTTGCGCTGCTACGACGCGACGGGAGCCGTGCACCCGGTCTGGCAAGCGGATTCCTGCGCGGCGGTCGGTCTGCGCGAATCCCCACTCGCAGAGCACAGGTGAACGTTTTACACGTTGCCCCGTCGACGAATGGAAGTAGGATCAGCCCCCATGAAGTTCCCCGCGCTCGCGCTCCTCGTGATCCCATTCTCTGCGTGTACCTCTGCCCCTGCCGCAACCCCCGCAGACGCGACGCACATCGCAGACGTAGCAGACGCTCAGTCCGACCCTTGCGGCGGCCTCTGTGGCGTCGGAACGGTCTGCGCCGAAGGCCGATGCGTCGCGTTCGACGCAGGGGTTGACGCTCTGGTCGATGCGCTCCGACCTGTCGATGCGATGGACGTCGCCGAAGACCGCGGTTCCGACGCGCCGATGGATAC
>JBPOHC010000098.1:0-2145 GCA_052035985.1 Myxococcota bacterium
CCCCGCGGGCGTCGGGCGTGTGAGATCGTCGCGCCGCAATGCTGGTCGACACCTTCGTTTTGAAGTGGGCGGCGTCGGGGGCAGCCGAGCGCGCCAACAAGGACTCGTTCCTCAACGACCTCTGCGACGCGCTCGGGGTGGCGCGGCCGAGCGTGACCACGGGCGACCCCGCGCGCGACACCTACGTCTTCGAGAAGGACGCCGTGCTCGTGCACGAGGGCGGCAAGCGCACCGTCGGGCGCATCGACCTCTACAAGGCGGGTTGCTTCATCCTCGAAGCGAAGCAGGGCGCCGACGCGGGCTCCAAGAAGACCGGCACCGCGAAGCGCAACACGCCGGGCTGGAACGTCGCGATGTCCGACGCGTACGGCCAGGCCCTCGGCTACGCGCGCACCATGGATGCGCCGCCGCCCTTCGTCGTCGTCACCGACATCGGGTTCTGCTTCGACCTCTATGCGAGCTTCGACGGGAGCGGGCAGTACAGGCCCTTTCCCAACGCGCAGTCGCACCGTGTCTTTCTCGGCGAGCTCGCCACCTCGGAGGCGCAGTTCGAGACCCTCCGCGCGGTCTTCACCGCGCCGCTCACGCTCGATCCGTCGAAGCGCGCCGCGAAGGTCACCCGCGAGGTCGCCGCGCACCTCGCAGAGCTCGCCCGTGAGCTCGAAGCCGCGGGCCACGACGCCGAGCAGGTGGCGCGCTTCCTCATGCGCTGCATCTTCACCATGTTCGCCGAGGACATCGGGCTCTTGCCCGACAACCTCTTCACGCGCGTGCTCTCGACGCAGTGGATCGCCGATCCGAAGCGCTTTCCCCGTGAGGTCACGCACCTCTGGAACACGATGGATCAGGGCGGCCCCTTCGGCTTCGAAGGCGTGCTGCGCAAGTTCAACGGCGGACTCTTTCGCGACGTGGCCGCGCTGCCACTCGCGAAGCCGCACCTTGAACGGCTCCTCGAAGCGTCGAAGTGCGGCTGGGCCGACGTCGAGCCCGCCATCTTCGGCACCCTCATCGAGCGCGCCCTCGACCCGAAGGAGCGCCACCGCCTCGGCGCCCACTACACCCCGCGCGCCTACGTCGAGCGCCTCGTGCGACCCACCATCGAGGAGCCCCTGCGCGAAGAGTGGGACGTCGCCCGCTCCGAGGTGCGGCGCCTCGTGGGCGAAGACCTCGCGACGCTCCCTGGCAAGAAATCAAAGAAGCTCGAAGAGGCCCGCGCGGTGGTGCGGCGCTTTCATCAGCGCCTCTGCGACGTGCGCGTGCTCGACCCCGCCTGCGGCTCGGGGAACTTTCTCTACGTCACCCTCGACGTCTTCAAGCGACTGGAGAGCGAGGTGCTCGCGCTCCTCGGTCAGCTCGGAGACAAGACCCTGCTCCTCGCCGCCGATCAGGTGATGGTGACGCCCGCGCAGTTCCTCGGCATCGAGAAGAAGCGCTGGGCCAAGGAGATCGCCGAGCTCGTGCTCTGGATCGGCTTCCTCCAGTGGCACGCGCGCACGCGCCGCAACGCCGACGGCTCGGTGATGTGGCTGGAGCCCGTGCTGAAGGACCTCCACAACATCGAGTGCCGCGACGCCGTGCTCGTGTGGGACGCCGAGCGCCCCGTGCTCGACGCGCACGGCAAGCCCGTCACCCGCTGGGACGGCACCACGACGAAGAAGCACCCCGTCACGGGCGAGGAGGTCCCCGATGAGAGCGCGAAGGTGCTGGTCACCGAGCTCGTGAACCCGCGCCGCGCCGCGTGGCCGAAGGCGGATTTCATCGTCGGGAATCCGCCGTTCGTGGCTAACCACCGAATGCGTCGTGATCTCGGAGATGCTTACGTGATCTCCCTGAGATCGACGTACGGCGAGATAGGAGAGTCGTGTGATTTCGTCATGTACTGGTGGGATCGAAGCGCTCGTCTCGTTCGCGAAGGGAGCGTCACGCGCTTCGGATTGATCTCGACCAACAGCATCACGCAGTCCTTCAGTCGCCGAGTTGTTCAAGACCATCTGGATCCGAAGAGTGACTTCTCGCTCGTATATGCGATCTCGGATCACCCGTGGGTGAACTTGTCCGACGGGGCCGCCGTTCGAATCGCGATGACGGTCTGCGCGAGGGGAAGACGCGACGGGTTGCTCGCGACGGTAATCTCTGAATCGCAGG
>JBPOHC010001128.1:0-7748 GCA_052035985.1 Myxococcota bacterium
CGCGATCGGCGGGTCGAGCACCACGCCGACGGCGGCCTCCGTCGACGTGCCCAACAGCGGGACCTCGACGCGGACCGTGTACGTGAGCCTCTCGTCCTCGTCGTCGACGACGGCGGGCACCTGGGACGTCGCGGCGGTCCTCTCGCCCCTCGTGGCCGGACAGTTCTGCGCCGAGCCCGTGGTCGCGACGCCGGGCATGACGCTCACCAGCCAGGACGCGCGCTCTGGCGTCCGCGCGAGCGGCGCGTGCAGCAGCAGCACGGTCAACGGCGGACAGCTCTTCTACCGCGTCACGGTCCCGTCGAACCAGCGCGTGCAGGTTCGCGCGGTCCCCGCGGGCGCGATGGCGGCGTGGACGCCGACGCTCCGTCAGCTCTCGACCTGCACGTCGCTCACGTGCGTCGACAGCAGCACGGCGGCCACGTCGGGCGGCACCGCGACGCTCACCCTCACGAACGGCGGGGCGGCCCCCGCGGACTACATCCTCTCCGTCGCCGGCACCTCCGCGCTGAGCGGGACGTTCAACCTCGAAGTGGGCGCCGCGACGGCCCTGCCCGGCTACACCTCGGCGCCGATCACCGCGGCCTGCGACGACCTCGCGACGGGCACCGCGGTCGCGCCCGCGAGCGGGACGTGGTCTGACGACTCCACTACGGCGATCGCCGCGCTGCCCTTCTCCGTGCAGTTCTTCGGCGCCGCCGTCACGCGCTGGTCGGTGAACTCCAACGGCCTGCTCCAGCTCTACCCCGAGGGCACGGGCACCACGAGCACGGCCTACTCCAACACGACGATCCCCTCGTCGGGCACGCCCAACAACTTCGTCGCCGCGCTCTGGGACGACCTCCGCACGGTCACCGACACGGGCGTCCGCTGGGCCACCCTCGGCACGATGCCCAACCGCCGCTTCGTGGCGCAGTGGACGAACTTCACGTTCGGTTCGCCCGACGACGCGGCGCGCGTGACCTTCCAGGCCAAGGTCTTCGAGACGACCAACGTCGTCGAGATCCACTACTGCACGATGACCGCAGGCAACGCCCGCGCGAACGGCAACAGCGCCACGATCGGCCTCGAAGACCCCTCGGGCACCATCGGCACGCAGGTCTCGCTCGACACCGCCGCCGCCGCGGCCACCGGCGCCGGCTACCGCCTCACGCCTCGCTGAGCGCCCTCCCTCACGTCACTCCCGCAGCCTCGCGATCACGCGCTCCGAACGAGAGCGCGTGACGCGGCGGGGCATCTGTTCACGGCGCGCGTCGCGTGAGCTCGATTGTGCCGGGCTCGCGTGCGCCCGTCGGGGTCGCGTCGCGGTAGCGCAGGCGCGCGCCGTCGACGCAGTAGTCCCAGCGCTTTCCGAGCACCGCGGAGACGATCTGGTTGTTCATGGTGGTGTACCCGTCGGCGTCTCGGATGGCGCCCGACTGACGCGCGGCGCAGCGGCAATCGCCGTTGCTCTCCGTCGCGCAGACCGAGTCGGGGAAGGCGCCACGGACGATCCCCTGGAGCCCGCTGCACCCGCCCACGAACGACGCGCAGAGCGTAGGGACCGCGAGCTCGACCTCGACCTCCCACTGCGCGACGCGGCGTGCGAAGCCCGAGGCGAAGGTCACGCGGCCCCGCGCGCGTCCCGCCGAGCGAGAGACGCGCGCGCCCGGGCAGCTCATGAGCTGCGCGGGGATGGGCACGTCGATGCAACCGCCGCTGACGTCCCAGGTCCCCACCTCGGCGCCGCCGCACGCGACGAGGGGCGCGCAGGAGGTGGTCGTGCGCACGTCGAGGGGCGCCCACGGGGGCTCTCCCAACGCGCCCGCATCCTCGAGGAGCGTTCCTGAATCGAGGGGAGGGAGCAGTGGTCCGTCGCTCGCGGCGACGTCGGAGACCGGGGTGTCGGTTACGGTCACGTCGGTTGCGATCACGTCGGTTGCGATCACGTCCGTCGCGATCACGTCCGTCGCCGTGGTGTCCGGCGTCGTCGAGGTGTCGCTCGGAGCGCTCGCATCGCCGCCGCCGACGCTGGTCGACGAGCACGCTGCGAGCGCGACGAAGAGGAACCACACGCGAGATGCGCTTCTCATGGCGCGCGAGGCTACACCACGAAGCGGACGAGGGGCTCTCCGCGCCCAAAGGCGACAGCGACGCGAACCCCAGAAACACGAAGCCCCCGGAACCTTGCGATTCCGAGGGCTTCTCCAGTGCGAGGAGGGGGACTTGAACCCCCACGATGTTACTCGCTAGCACCTCAAGCTAGTGCGTCTGCCAATTCCGCCATCCTCGCGATGGGGACGCGGACTCTCTCCGAAACTCCCCCGGCTGTCAACACAATCGTACGGATCTCAGTTTTTTCTTCGCGCGACGCCTGCTTGAGCGCGCCGCGTCGAGGCTGTTAGATTCCGCTCCCCTTTTCGGCCGGACGTCTCGTGAGAGCGCCGGTCTGTCGAACGATTCCGGAGACGAAGACGCCATGAGCGGGCACTCACGCTGGTCGACCATCAAGCGCACCAAGGGTGCGGCCGATGCCAAGAGAGGCAAGGTCTGGACGAAGCTGATCAAGGAGATCACCGTCGCGGCGCGCATGGGAGGCGGCGATCCGAACGGCAACCCCCGGCTGCGCAAGGCCGTCAACGACGCGCGCGCCGAGAACATGCCGAGCGACAACATCACCAAGGCCATCAAGCGCGGCACCGGTGAGCTCGAAGGCGTGAACTACGAAGAGATCACCTATGAGGGCACGGGCCCCGGCGGGAGCCTCTTCATCGTCGAGGTGCTCACCGACAACCGCAACCGCACCGTCGCCGAGATCCGAAAGATCTTCGAGAAGGGCGGCGGCGTGATGGGGTCTTCGAACACCGCGTCGTGGGCCTTCGATCGCAAGGGCCACGTGCGCCTCCTGAAGAAGTCCGCCAGCGAGGAGCAGCTCTTCGACGTCGCGCTCGGCGCGGGCGCCGAGGACATCTCCGACGAGGGCGACGAGTGGCTGGTCATCACGCCGCCCGCCGAGGTCGACGTGGTGCGCGGCGCCCTCGAGACCGCGAAGATCGCCGTGAAGGGCTCGCAGCTCGCGATGGTCGCGAAGAACACCGTCACCCTCGCCGGCCGCGACGCCGAGCTCGCGATGCGGCTCGCCGAGAACCTCGACGACCACGACGACGCGCAGAACACCTGGTCGAACTTCGACATCTCCGAAGAAGACGCCGCGCGCCTCGCCGACGCGTGATCCCCGCCGCGCGCCTCCGCGACGCCGTCAGGGCGACGCGGAGAGCGCGATGCGACACAGCCCCGTCGTCGCCGCGTCGAAGGGCGACACGCCCGCATCCGTGAGGTCGCACAGGTCGTCGAAGGGCGCGCAGTCGAGCGCCGTGCGGCACCGCCGCGGACCCGTGTCAGGCACGCAGATTCCGACGCGGCGCCCGTCGATGCGCGCGGCGTGGCACGTCGTGCCGTCGCGGCAATCGCTGCTGGCCTCGCAGGCCCGGTAGCACTGCCCCTGCAAGCCTCCGTCGTCGATCGAGACGGCGACGCAGCGCGCGCTCACGCCGGGACAGTCCCGCGCGAAGGTGCACTCCGCGGTGCAGAACGACGCGCCCGCGTCGGTGGTGGCGAGGCCCGCGCGTCGGCACGTCGTCGAGAGGCCGCAGGGCTCGGCGGGGGCGCAGCGGTCGTAGCTCGGGTGAACGGGGTCCGTCGTGTCGTCGCAGCCGAGGCCCGCGAGCGCGACGACGAGCGAGACGGCCGCGAGGGCGCGGAGACTCACGCTGGGGATGTTCTGGAGCACGCGCGCGGGAGGATATCAGCAGCGCGCGAGGGGAGCGCTACGCGAAGGGATCAGGCGCGCGGACCGACGGGCACACACACGCGCACCGAGCCGCCGCCCGAGGTCGTGAAGGCCGTGCAGGTGGTGTTGTCGGAGGTGCAGTCGTTCTGCGTGCTGCAGAGGCGGAAGCACTGGGCCGCCGACGGGGTGCCGAGGCTCAGGCAGGTGACCGTCTGCGTCGCAGCGCCCGCGACGTAGCCGGGGCACACGGAGGGGAGGCCGCCGGGGCAGGCCGTCGTGCAGAAGGTCCCCACGGTCTTGCCCGCGGCCTGCGCGATGGAGGTCACGCACGACGTCCCGCCGCCGCAGACGTCGGTGGCCGTGGCGCACTTCTGATACGGCATACGGTTCGCGGTGACGGCCGTCGCGCAGACGCCGGCGTTGCAGGCGAGGCCCGTGTTGCAGGCGTTGCCCGCGCAGCACTGCTGACCCGAGGCGCCGCACGCGATGGGCGCCGCGCAGACGCCCGCGTTGCAGACCAGGCCCGACGAGCAGAGGTTGCCCGCGCAGCAGCTCTGACCCGAGGCGCCGCACGCGGCCGACACGGTGCTCGTGGGCACGCAGATGCGGACCGCGGGGACGGTCCCGACGCCGGTGCCGGGGACGAGCGCGCACTGCGTGTTGACGGCGCAGTCGATGTTCGCCGTGCACGAGTCGTAGCAGAGGCCCGTGCCCGCGCTGACGCTCACGACGCAGGTGGGCGCGTAGCCCGAGCCGTACGGCGACACGGGACACTGCTCGCCGCGCGTGCAGTTCGTGGAGCAGAAGTTCGCGGGCGCTCCGCTCGACGTGTACGACGCGGACGTGCACACCGTCCCGTTCGAGCAGGCCTCGCCGGCCTTGCATGCCTCGTAGGGTCCGCGAACGATCTCGACCACGCAGCCCGTACCGAACATGGCCAGGACTCCGAGGCCCATCACGACGTTGCGAAGGTTCATCACAGCAGTATCTCCTCTTGAAGGTGCTTGCAGCGCGGGGACTCTACCTCCCCTCGATCGCGGCGGGGACGAGAATTCTCCCCGCGCGTGTGCGCTATCAGAAGCGTTCTACGTGTGCGCTGAAAGGATCTTCTATCGCCGCATCGCGGAGGCCGCGTCGGTGGTCACGTACTCGCCGCGCGGCCAGTGACGGTAGAACTCTCCACGCAGGACGGGACCGCCCTGGGCGTCGTACTCGCCCGACGCGATCTTGCCGAAGACGCGCAGGAGCGAGAACACCTGCACCCGGTTCTCACCCGACGCGTCCTCGGAGCGCAGCGAGAGCACCGCCGTGAGCGGCCCTCCGTCGCGCGCGCTCACCGTCACGCGACAGCTCCGATCGGTCTCGTCTTCGCAGAGGTGCCGCGCCTGATGCGTGCGGATCTGCAACGAGACGCGCGTCGGAGCGCCGCCCTGTCCGGGCTCCACGCCCGTCACCACGCCGAAGAACGACAGCGTCTGGTCGCGGTAGCTGTCGGGCATCCGACGGACCTCGTCGTAGACGGCGTCGTTGTTGGCCCGCTCCATCCATCCCTCCTCGTCGCCGAGGGGGCTGTAGGTCTGGGCGTATCCGTAGCGGCCCGCGCCCGAGCAGGCGGGGAGCGCGAAGGCCAGCGCAATCACAGCGGACATGAGCGTGCGACGCATGGTGCCCGTCAGGTATCGCGACCTGACGTGCGACCGCAAGCGCCTGACGACCTCACATCAAGACGCCCGTCGAGATGACCCCGCGCGGAGGGGTCACGGCCTGACCGAGCGCCAGGATCTCGATGAGGATCGTGCGGTACACCGCGGAGATCGCGTCGAGGTCGACGTCGGGCGCGTCGCCGTCTTCGTCGGGCTCGAGCGCCGCGTCGAGCTGCTCGCGCACGAAGGCCATCACGTGCGGCTGACCGATCGCCACGAGGTCGTCGCTCTCGAGCAGCTCGTCGGCCGCGCCGCGGCGCAGCTCCTCGTCCCATTCGAAGGTCGCGCGGGTGGAGCTGAGGGAGTTCTCTTCGACGGCCTTGAGCCGCGCGCCGAAGGCTTCAGAGAACGCCTGATGCACCGCCACGCCGAGGAACTGACCGAGCGCCGACGCCGTGTCGTCGGTCACCCCGTCGAGCTCCGCGCGGAGGAACTTCGACAGCGACGGCTGCGCCGTGTCGAGCTCTCGAAACGCCTGCGTGATGCGGGTCTCGAGGTCTTCGGCGCTTTCGAACTCGGCCTCCGCGGAGTCGACGGCGTCGCGTGACACCACCGCGTGCGCGGGGACGGGGCGGATCGCGGAGCGAGCAGGCCACAGCATCAAGGCTTCGTCCTCAGCCCTCTTCCTCTTCGATCTCCCAGCGGTAGAGGGCCGTCATGCTGATCGCATGCGCGCAGCGCTCGCAAAGCGGCGGCTCCTCGTGCTCCACCTGATCGCCTCGAACGAACACCAGGAGCCCTCGGCCCGCGGGCTCGCCCTCGATGGGGGCGTCGCACGCGTGGCAGGTGAGAGGCTCGTCGTTCATGCGCGCGATCCTATCACCGCACTCGCGGTGCGTCTCCAATTCCTCTACGCCTCGACGTGGAGCGCGCTTCGAAGCGTCGCGGCGAGCGCGGGCGTCGCCACCACGATCCCCTCGCTGAGCGGCAGCTCGCGCGTGTCGTAGCGCAGCGCGCGTCCCTTCGCGTCGGTGACCTCCGCGCCCGCGGCCTTCGCGATGGCCTCCGGTGCGCAGCCGTCCCACAGCTTCGGGCCGCGGCCGAGGTGCACGTACGCGGTCTCCTCTCCCGCTGCGACGAGGGCCACCTTGAGCCCCACGCTCCCGCACGGTCGCAGCCGCGCGACGCCGAGCTTCGAAGCCATCTCCGCGACGCGCGGGTTCGCGTGCGAGCGCGACACCACGAGGCTCACCCGCGACGGATCGGTCTCCGTCGACGCGCGAAGGGCGCGCCTCTCTCCTCCGACGAGCTCCCACGCGCCGTGGCCCGCGACGCCGTGAAAGGTGCGCCCCCACACGGGCGCCACGACGACGCCCATCACCGCGACGCCATCGACCGCGAGGCCCACCATCACGCAGAACTCGCCGTTGCGGTCGACGAACTCCCTGGTGCCGTCGAGGGGGTCGACGAACCAGCATCGGCCGCCCTTCGAAGCGGCCATCGCAGCCTCGTCAGAATCGGCCTCCTCGGCGCAGATGTGATCGCCCGGAAAGGCCTTCGAAATCATCTCGACGAGGAGCGCGTTGGCGCGCTTGTCGGCCACGGTCACCGGGTCGCCGCGGCCCTTCCACTCGACCGCGAACTCGGTGGCGTACACCTCGCTGATCAGGGCCGACGCGGCGCTCGCGGCGTCGAGCGCGAGGGAGAGTTCACGTTCGAATGGATTCATCGTAAAGGGAGGCGCCGATCCTAACGTGGGTCGCGCGCTCGCGGGGTGACGAAAACCTCTCCGCGGGTCGTAAGACTCCGACGCGGGCGCCATTCGCGCCGCGTTCAGGAAGGTCCGACAGGTCACACCATGAAGCTCAGACTCCTCGCCGCCACTGCGCTCTCCATCGCGTCTGCCGCCGCGCTCGGCGCGTGCACCCTCACGGGCACCACGGGCGTCGTCACCACGGGCACCGTCGGCGTCAACACGTCGATCAACGTGCCTCCGCCGCCGACCTTCAACACGTCGGTCACCGCGAGCGTCGCCGTTCCCGCGAACGTGCAGGTGCTCCAGGCCCAGTGCCAGGAGGGCACGCAGGAGGCGTGCAACGGCCTCGACGACAACTGCAACGGCGTCATCGACGAGGGCTGCGGCTACCAGGGCGGCAACATCCAGATCACGGCCGCGTGGCAGACCGCGTCGGACATCGACCTCCACGTCACCGACCCCACGGGCGCCGAGGTCTACTACGCCGCGCGCAGCAGCGCGTCGGGCGCGGTGCTCGACCACGACGCCAACGCCGCCTGCCGCATCGCCCCGCCCACCGTCGAGAACGTCTACTGGAACA
>JBPOHC010000694.1:0-2798 GCA_052035985.1 Myxococcota bacterium
CGACGCCACCCGCGCCATGCGCGCGCGCGGCGACGCGACGCCCGTGGTGGCCCTCACGGCGGCCTCGCTCCCGGAGGAGCGTCAGCGCTGCTACGCGTCAGGGATGGCCGACGTGCTGCTCAAGCCCGTCGGCCGCGCGGAGCTCGCCCGGGTGCTCGCGCGCTACGGCGCCGCGAGCCCCGAGGCCGAGGCTACACGAACAGCGAGCTGATCGAGTCGCTGCTGTGGATGCGGCGCACGGCCTCGCCGAGGAGCCGCGACACCGTGGCGACGCGGAACTTCGAACACGCCCGGGCCTCGTCGCGCAGCGGGATCGTGTCGGTCACCACCACCTCGGTGAGCGGCGAGTCGACGATGCGGTTCACCGCGGGGCCCGAGAGCACCGCGTGGGTGGCCGCGGCGTAGATCTTCCGCGCGCCCTCGGCGTGGAGCGCGCGCGCCGCGTTGGTGAGCGTCCCCGCGGTGTCGATCATGTCGTCGAGGAGCACGCAGTCCTTGCCCTTGACGTCGCCGATGATGTTCATCACCTCGCTGACGTTGGCGCGCTCGCGGCGCTTGTCGATGATCGCGAGCGACGCGTTGAGGCGCTTGGCGTAGGCCCTCGCGCGCTCCACGCCGCCCGCGTCGGGCGAGACCATCACGGGGTCCTGCAGCGGCATCGCGCGGAGCTGATCGAGCAGCACGGGCATCGCGAAGAGGTTGTCGACAGGGATGTTGAAGAACCCCTGGATCTGCCCCGCGTGCAGGTCGACGGTGACCACGCGGTCGACGCCCGCCGTCGCGATGAGGTCGGCGACGAGCTTCGCGGTGATGGGCGTGCGGCCCGCGACCTTGCGGTCCTGCCGGGCGTAGCCGTAGTAGGGCATCACGGCGGTGATGCTCGCCACGCTCGCGCGCCGCAGGGCGTCGGCCATGATGAGCATCTCGATGAGCGAGTCGTTCACCGGCGTGCACGTGCTCTGGAGCAGGTACACGTCGAGGCCGCGCACGTTCTCGCCGATCTCGATGGCGATCTCGCCGTCGGAGAAGCGCCCGACCTTCACGCGGCCGAGCGGGACCTCGAGGTAGCCCGCCATGGCCGCCGCGAGGGGCTGGTTGGCGTTGCCCGAGAAGAGTGAGATCGACTTGAACATCGCTCCGCCTCGCAGATGAAATCGCGCCGATCGGCAGCGGTCTCCAGTGCCGCTACCGGGCGCGATGTTGACCTGTGCGAGCGGCGTCTAACACCCCGTCGGAACGGGTGTCAAACTTCCGCGAACGCACGTGCGCCGCGCGTGCGGGCCGTGCGTGAAGCGCGGACTCACAACGCTCGACCTCCCTCGCGGGCTGCGTGATAGCGTCGCGGCGGGCGTCTTCACCATGCGCGGCGCAGTGCTCTTCATCGCAGCGTTGGTCGCGTTCGCGCCGCTCGCGCGGGCCCAGACGCGTCGCGCTCGAACGCCGCCTCCCGCACCCGCCGACGACAGCGCGGGCGAGGCCACGATCCGCCGCGCGAGGCCCGCGAGGGAGCCCACGCGGCGCACCGTCGAACCCGCGGAGGTGCAGCGCATCCCGGGCACCGGAGGCGACGCGCTGCGGGCCGTGCAGAACATGCCCGGCGTCGCGAGGCCGCCGCTCATCACGGGGCTCCTCATCGTGCGAGGCGCGGCCCCCGAAGACACCGCCATCTTCGCCGAGGGCGGAGAGATCCCGCTGGTCTATCACTTCGGCGGCTTCACCAGCGTCGTCCCCTCGGACCTCCTCGAGCGCATCGATTTCTATCCGGGGAACTTCGCGTCCCGCTACGGGCGCGTCTCCGCGGGGGCCATCGACATCGGGCTCCGCTCGCCGCGCAGCGACCGCTTTCACGCGATGGCGCAAGCCTCGGTGATCGACGCGGGGCTGCGCGTCGAGGGGCCCATCACGCGCGACCTCAGCTTCCTCGTCGCGGCGCGGCGGAGCTACATCGACGCGACGCTGGGGCTCTTCACCGACCTCCTGCCCTTCACCACGCTCAAGCTCCCGGTCTACTGGGACTGGCAGGCGATGCTCGAGTGGCGGCCCACCGCGCGAGACCGCGTGCGGCTCATGGGCTTCGGCTCCGACGACTCGCTCGCGTTCATCTTCCGCGAGCCGCAAGACGTCGACCCCACCCTCAGCGGCAGGGTCGACACGGGCCTGTGGTTCCACCGCGCGCAGCTCGCGTGGGATCACACGTTCGCAGGTGGTGCGACGCTCCGCGCGATGGTCTCCGCGGGGCGCGACGTGAACGACGTCCAGTTCGCGCGCGTCGCGAGCCTCCGCGTAGACCGCGCGCCCATCAACGCGCGCGTCGACTACGGCCGCCCCATCACCCGCAACGTCCGCTGGAACGTGGGCCTCGACGTCTCCGTGGGACCCGCGCGCTTCACCTTCCGCGGGCCTCGTCCGCCAGGGCTCGGCAGCGGGGTGGTTACTTCGACCGACGACCTCGAGCCCGTCGCGACCGACACCGCGGGCACCGTGTTTCGCCCCGCCGTGTGGACCGAGCTCGAGGTCACGCCCAACCCCAACGTGCGCTTCGTCCCCTCGCTGCGCGTCGACTACTTTCACGACATCGGACGCGTTGGAGTCTCCCCGCGGCTCGCGTTCAGGGTGCGCCCCGCGACGGGCTGGTGGGTCAAGGGAGGCGTCGGGATCTTCCTCCAACCGCCGCAGTTTCAGCAGACGCTCGACGCGCCCAACCTCGCGTCTCCGTCGGGTCAGCGCATCGGCAACCCCGACCTCCTGCCGCAGCGCGCGGTGCACTACAGCGTCGGATTCGAACACGAGTTCTCGCC
>JBPOHC010000874.1:0-4301 GCA_052035985.1 Myxococcota bacterium
CTCTCCCGCGGGAACCCCGCGAAGCCCAAGGCAATTTTGACCCGATTCCGCAGACCCCTCCGCCGGGGCCCGCGGAGCGCTGCTGGCACGCCCGCAGGACGCGCGCCGCAGCCTTGAATTGTCAGAGATCGCAGACCCCCCGCGGGTCCGTGGTCGCTCCAGGTCTGCGCGTGTTGGCGGAGACGGTCCCATACGCCCTGGGTTCTACACCACGAGCGGCCCGTCGGGGTCGAGCGGAACTCGCACCCCGTGGTGCTCGGTCTTCGCGGCGTCGTCGTCGCCGAGGCGGTAGATGCGAACGCTGTCCTCCTTCGGCTCGATGATCGCGAGCACCTTCGCACGCAGCTTGAGGAGCTCCTTCTCGCCCACGGAGCACTCGAACACCGAGAACTGCACCCTGACGCCGTAGTCCTGGCAGGCCTTCGCGACCTTGCGGAGCCGCCGCCTGCCCTCGGGCTCGATGGTCGACACGTCATATGTGATCAGCACCTTCACGCGGCCCTCGACCTCCCTCACGCCGCGCCTCAGCGCAGCAGGAACGGAACGTACTCGCCCTCGCCGCGGATCGCGCGCGCGAGGAGCCTCGCTTGCAGGTGGATCATCAGCGCCCACGTGCCCGTCTGCCCCGTCGCGGGGTGCGTCACCTCCTCCTGCTTGCGCGTCTGGTACTCGACCAGGAGCGCCTTGCGCGTCGCGTCGCGCATGCGCACCTCACCCGTCGGCATCGTCTCGAAATCGCCCGGCGCCACCTGCGTCCGCCGCACCATCGCGAGCACCATCCGATCGACCTGGAGCGCGCGAAACTCCTCCATCAGATCGAGCGCGAGCGCCGGGCGAGCGCTCCGCTCCGGGTGAAGAAAGCCCACCGCCGGGTCGAGCCCCGCGGTGTTCAGAGCCGCCACGCAATCGGCCGTCAGGAGCCCGTACCCGAACGAGAGCATCGCGTTCACCGCGTTCTCGGGAGGACGCCGCGTGCGCTTCACGAACCGCATCGCCTCGGAGCCGAGCATCGCGTCGAAGACCCCGAAGTACCGTGACGCCGCCTCTCCCTCGACGCCGCGGAGCACGTCGAGGTCCTCGACGGTGAGCACCTTGCCGCCGAGCTCCTGCAGCCGCTCGGCCGCGCGGTCGATGGCCTCGGTCTCGTCGGCCCGCGTGCGAGACGCGCGCCTGAGCAGGGTCCTGCTGTTGGCGATCTTGCCACCGACGAAGCCGCGCGCGAGGCCGAGCGAGCGCGTCGGGTCATCGGCCGCGCGGTACTGGCTCCGCCTCAGCGTCGCCGTGTACCCCGGCGCCCCCTCGACGCGCGCGAGGAAGCGCCCGCCATACCCGAGCCACACGACCGCGACGCCTCGCGCGGCGCAGGCCGCCATCGCCTCGGCGCTCATCCGCACGGAGTGAAAGCACACGACGCTCACGAGGTGGTGCATCGGCACCTGCGCGCGCCGCTCGTCGCCGACGTGCACCCGCAGGGTCTCTCCATCGAGCGACACCCACGCCTCGGCGACGGTCACATAGAGCGTGTTGTGTACGTTGGTCATCGCAGCGCGTCCTTCAGGGCGTCGGCGAGGGTCCTCGCGCCGGGCGTCACCGCGGGCTGACAGGCGACGCGCAGCGAGCACTCCTCGCAACGCGCGTCGTGGACGGGCGGCGGCGCGACGCCCCCGCGGATCATGGCGCGGAGGCGCGCGGCGGCGTCCTCGGTGAGCGCGCGGAGCTCTTCATCGATGCGCACGACGCGGCGCCGCTGGCTCTTCGCGTGGAAGACGGCCCCCTCGGGCACGGCCACGCCGGTCATCTCTTCGAGGCACAGCGCCTGCGCGCAGAGCTGCACGTCATCGTGCGCGTGACGACGTCGCGCGCCGCGCTTGTACTCCACGGGGTACGGCTGCACGCGACCGCCCCCGCGGGGGATGAACTCCACCGCGTCGGCGACGCCCTTGAGCCCGAGGCGCGCGCAGCGGAGCAGCGCCGCGCGCACGACCACGACGCCGGGGCGACGCTCCTCCTCCGCGCGGTCGACCCGCTCGTGGAGCATCGCGCCCGCGACGGTGTGCGCGTTCTCGACCCAGACGCCGTCGACGTGGATCAGCGCGCACTGCCTCGGGCAGTACAAGAGATGCTCGAGCGCAGAGATGGGGAGGAGGTCCTCGTCGTCCACGGCGTGGCTCCCGGCGTGATGTCTCCGAGCGCCGCCCTCAGCGCACGCGCGTGAGGACGACGCTCACGCCCGGATCGTGCTCCGCGGCCTTCTCGCGCCGCACGGCGTACCTGTGCACCACCCCCGCGGGCAGCGCGGCGCCGTCGAGCTTCACGTCGTAGTCCGCGTAGGCGCGCGCCACCGAGACCTCGGGCCTGCGCGTCACCGTGAGGCGCTCGAAGAGGCTCGCCGCGTTGGCGTCGCCGAGCGGACTCTCGTGTTCGAAGATCACCAGCGCCCGCGTCGACATGAGCCCGCGCGCCGCGCTGCGGTCGTGTTCGAAGAGCCCTTCGAGCGCCTCCCAGAGCAGCGCGAGGTCGTCTGCCGAGAAGCCCGTGCGCTTCGCGTACACGGGCGAGATGAAGCCGTGCGCGCGGTAGAGCCCGTAGGGGATCGTCGCCTTGCGGCCCATCGTGCGGTTCTCTCCGCTCTGCGCCGCGGCCTCCTTCTCGGTCGCGACGGCGACGCGGGTGATCGCGTGCTCCAGCGCCACCACGCGATCGATCGAGCGCGCGAAGGTGAGCTGCACCGGACCGCGCACCTGCCCCGCGTTGACCTTCGTGCTCATCACCGCGCCGAAGGTCCACACGTCGAAATAGGTGCGGCACATCCACCCGCAGACGTCTTCGCGCTCTTCAGCCGTAGGCTTGCGCGACTTCGTCTTCTTCGAGAGACCGGCGAAGACGTCGTGGAGGTCCTTTCCGTAGAGCTGCTTGATGACCTTCAGCGCGTCCTTCTGCTCGTCCTTGTCGAGGGTGCCGTCGTAGCGCGCGAGCCATCGCGTAGGAGATCCCTCGTTGTCGTCATCCTCCTCGACGGCGAATCCCTCAGGCAGCTCGGTGAAAGTGGAAGCGACCGCGCTCATCGCCTGGGGGAGCGGCTCCTGAACGGCGCTTGCGAGGGCGATATTTCGGGCGGCGTACCCCTGCGCGTGCAGTTGGTTCAACACCGCGCGCTCCGCCACATAGATCTTGTTGGGGGCGGCATCCCCCTTCGTGTTCGCGACGAAGTTGCGCACCTTGCGCTTGAGCGCCACGTCGGTGACGAGGCCGTGGCCCGTCTCCGGGTCGGTGCGCGGGAGGTTGCCCGCGTCGGGGTCTCCGTTGGGGTTGCCGTCCTGCACGTCGAAGAGCAGCACGAACTCGTGCCGCCCCAGGGTCTTCGTCTCGCTCATCGGTGTGTTCCTCGTGTCTCGTCTCGGACTCGTCGTGTCGTTGTGCGGAATCGAATGCCTCGGGCGTTGCCTCGACGCCCTGCGATCGCGGGCGCGACGCCCTCGGACGTGAGCGCGAAACCCTCGGGCGCGGGCGCAACGCCCTCGGACGCGCTTCCGGGTATCCGCCACCCCCCTTCCGGGGGCGTCCAGGGCGACACGCGAAGCCCTCGGAGCGGCGCCCGAAGGTCTCGGAGCGGCGCACGAAGCCTTCGGAACGACGCCCCCAACGTCACGGAGCGGCGCCCGAGGGTCTCGGTGCGGCGCCCGAAGCCATCAACGCGGCTTCGGAAGGACCGCGCCCGGCGATCAGCCCGTGGGCTTCGGCGCGTCGGCGGGCTTCGGCGCGTCGGGCGACGGAGCCGTCTTCGGCGCGGGCGACTTGCGCGACGCGAGACCCAGGGCGATGAGGTAGTCCTTGCGCCTGATCTCGGTGTGCGCGTTGCTCGACCACTCTTCGAACCACGCGCGCGCGGCCTTGAGGTTCGACTGCAACTCCTCGCGCTTCTGCGACTCGACGGGGGCGGGCTTCACGCCCGTGAGGCGCTGCGCGGTGGTGACGAGGGCCCGATGCTCGGCGCGCCACGCCGCGTTGAATCCGCGCTTGGAGAGCACGGCGAGCGCGGCGGCTGCGTCGGCGGGGTTCACCCCTTCGAGCGTCCCCGCCGCGAGCTGATCGAAGGCTTCGCGCGCGCCAGCGGATTCGCCGCGGAGGAGGCGGCTGCGGCCGAGCTCGAACCACAAGGAAGCCTGTTCGCTCGCCTCGGCCCCGTGGATCAGGAGGCGCTCCGTCGATTCTTCGAACCATGTCGCGTCCCCGCGCATCGCCGCGATCGCACGTCCGAGCCGCGCGATGAGCGCCGGGCTCGCGCCCGCCCCCGTCGCGCG
>JBPOHC010000170.1:0-1738 GCA_052035985.1 Myxococcota bacterium
GACGACTCGTCATCGTCGTTCGTCACTCCCACCGCAGCGCCTCCGATCCTCACGGGTCGGGGGCGTTTCGGTTTGCGGCGTGGTACGTTCGGTGACGCGCAAACGAACAGCGCGAATGAGGACACGATGAACGAGCGAAAGAAGATGGCAGACCCCCACGGCAACCTTCGCCGCGTGCTGGACGCGTACGGCGTCAACGCGCATCCCCGCGCGACCGTGCGTCAGATGTGGGGCGCCGCGATGGACACCGTGACATCGGTCGAACTCGGTGAAGCGCTCGGCGCCGCCGAAGCGCTGGTCACGATCCTGCGCGAGCGCGTGGCGAAGGACCGCGACGTGTGCGTCCGGTGCATGGGCGAAGGCGTCGTCGGCATGGGCGAGAAGTGCCCCTCGACGATCCACGCGGCCTCGTAGACCGACCGCCCCGTCACTCCCACCACGCGCCCCGCCCTTCGCAAGATCGGCGGGCGTTGCGGTTTGTGGGGAACGCTCTTCGTCCATAGGTTGCGCCTATGGCAGAAGCCACGTAGCATCCGTCGCAGTTCGCCGTACCCGTCACGGTGGGCAGCCCTCGCGGCGGTGACACCTGCGAAGGCAACGAAGGCCGCGACTCCCAATGCGGGGGTTCGCGGCCTTCGCCTTTTGTGGTAGCGTCATCCTCGGCGCTTTTCGGTGGCGCCTGAGTGGTCGACACGCGAACCCACCTCGACGCGAAGAACTCGCGCGGGTCACACAACCCACGACCGGCGACGAGTCGGGAACGGGGCAGCGTCGAGAGGCGCTGAATGGCCGATGATCGGTCTTGCCGCTGAGGAGCCTAGACGCCCGTTCGCGGGCGGTACTTGACGGGCACGCGTTCCACCGCCTAACGCGTGTGCTCCCTGCGAGTGAGGCGCCGGTCACACAGGTCACGAAGAGAAGCGAGCGCCGATGTCACCCCGCGCTCTGCCCTCGACGTAGGACTGAGGGAGTACCTCCCCAACCATGACAACCCCGAAGGCCGAGAGCCGGACGGGTGACGGGTCTTCAGTGGCGGGTGTTGTCTTCGATGGACGCACACCAAAGCGTAGTGCGTTGGCGGCGTCTGCGCGCCTCCGTAGCGCCCGCAGTCGACCCGCGGGCTACGTCGCCTCACCCGAGGCGCGGGAGGGCGCTACAGCGCCTCGACGGCGAGCACTATGCGCGATGCGTCGCAGCCCATGACGTACACCCCTGCGTCGGCGAGGTCGACGAACGGAGCCGCGTCTACGCCAACCGGCACGACGTCACGCGCGGGCATCCCGCACGCGAGCCCGAGCGCGACCGCGGCGTAAGTGCCTCCTCCGCGTGGCTTGTCCATCCATGCGCGCAGCGCCTCTCGCCCCATCACCCGCCACGCCACACGCGCCCCCTCGCACCCCGCGGCGCGGGCGATCTCACCCGCGAGGTGGACGTAGCGCGCGAGCTGCGGTGCTCCGAGCGAGGCGACGGCGACGAGGGCGGCGAGCGTGGGTGGGTTGTCGGTGTGGCCGTCGCCTCGATAGTCGGAGACTGCGCCGTCGTGGTCGCATACCACGCACGCTGTTCCGTCAGCATGACGCCCGACCCCAAGGCACCGCTCGCACCACCACCGCGTCGGATCGTCGCCCGGCTCCCACGGCCACAGCCTCGCGGTCGCGAGCGCTTCGACGGCCTCGGCGGGCGCGATCGTGTGCGCGGGCGCGACCTCGACGCGCGTCAGGGTGTTGCCGATGCGACG
>JBPOHC010000333.1:0-9443 GCA_052035985.1 Myxococcota bacterium
GTGTTGTTTCCCTTTCGATGAAACACGCCGCGGCCATGTCGACGAACGATTCCACGAATCAAGGCAGGGCTGTCTCGTCAATGAAAGCTCGCAATTCCGCCACGTCTAACAAGCCGATGGTGCCGACCGCAACCACTTCGCCCGCCGATCACCCGCCCGACTCACTGCGGCGGCACATCGGCCAGCCGTTCGATGGCGTGTCCGAGTACGTCTCCGTTGACGTGGCTGACCGCACTGCGTCAGGAGCGATCGGCGACACCGTTGAAGAAGATGTCCGCGGGCATTTCTCACCGCCCGCGCTGTCGGAGAACGGTCAAGAACACCTGACCCGACGCAATGGCTGAGGGAGTTTCCATGCGAGTGTGGCGTTGACCATGTGGAGGCGCGCTTGCACGCAACAGCCGGTGCCGGCAATCCAGCGGTACCGTGCGGGCGCACATTCGAGCGCCCTGGGCTTTCTTCCCTTCGCTGTCGGGGTGTGGGTCGCCGTGCAGGGCCTGCGCACGGGGCGGTGCGGGGAGATCGTCGGGGGAATCGTTGTCGGTATCGGAACTCTCGTGGGGATCTGGGCGGGGAGGACGTCGTGGGCGCACGCCCGGTTTCGGCTCGAAGACGAGGGGATGCGCGTGGGGTTTCGACGTCGATTCTACGCGTATCGCGACGTCGAAGAGGTGACAGCGAGGAGTGACGAGATCCGGGTGCGCTTCAGAGGGAGAACGCGCACGATGACCGTGGTGAGTGATGTCGTGAACTCCGTCGAAATCGTGGGGTACATCTGGAGCAGATCCCGCGACTCACGGATGCCCACGAACCCGTCGTGAACGTCGCGGATCGCGGCGTCCGGGTTTCACGCGGCGTCGAGATTGCCCGAACTCTCGCCCCAAGACGTAGGAGTGTTTCCATTCCTGCTCGCCCAGACATTGGTTGTCGGGCGTGCGGCACATCGTCGTCCAGCGCCTTCGGTCAGATGGGGTCCGCTCGACAGAGCCTGTGAGCCGCACCTTCGTTCGGGCCGTCGAGCACGTGCACCCGTGACGAACGCGACCGTGCCCCCCGCGGGAAGGCGCTCCGTCCGCCCGGTCGACCCTGCATCGCTTCCCGCCCGATCGGACGATCGTCAACCTCGCCTCAAGCTCTCGCACGCGGGTGCCGTTAACCCGATCAGAACGACCCGACGCCACGTCATCGTGGCAGCGGCGCGCGCCACACGTCCGTGGCTGCTGCCCGCGCGCGAATCACCGCGGCGGTGTCTGTTCGAGAAAGCGCTGCACACCGCGATGCCGCCCTCCATTCCGCCGCCTCGTCAGCACGCGAAGGGAGCGCCCCCTTCGGCGCGTCACTCGACCCCGCCGCAGGCACTCATGGCCGCGCGCATCAACGACGGCAAACCGCTCTCGGCGCAGCGGCGGACGTACGTCGCGTGCTTCACGCACTTCATCAAGGAGGCGCGCTCGCTCACGCCCGACGAGGTCATCCCCTACCAGGGCGAGGCCGAGCTCGCGCTCTACAACGCGCGCATCGGGACCGACGCCGCCTGCGTCGACCTCGACGCCATCAGGGCGCACCTCCCGATGCTCCCGGTCGAGCGGGCCATCGAGACGCCCGACGTGGCGCGCGCCGTGGTCTACGCCGCCAACAACGTCGATCAGACGTCGGTGCCGACGGTGCAAGATCGTCCGAGGGTGATCCAACGGATCAAGCCGCTTCGGAGGCACATGGTCAACGTCGCGCGCTCCCTCGTCGAGAAGGGGAAGCTCCCCGTCGACAAGGTCGCTTGCCTCGGCCGCACGAGCGGCTCCGACGGCCTCATCAACGACGCGGCGCTGGTGGCGGAGATGTTCCTCACGCACGCCGACGCCATCGCCGGGATGCACCCCTTCACGACGAAGGAGATCGAAGGGCTCCGCGACGACGCCGAGTGGCTGCGCGAGAACACCCGCCCGAGCAGCGCGCGTCGGCCGCGATTGCCGAAGCCGAGCGCCGCGGTGAGCGATCGCGATCGGCTGTGGACGCTCCTCGTCCGGCGGCACCACATGCTGCGCCAGATCGCCTGCTACTTTCACCCCGACGACGTCGCGACGATCGTCCCGCCGCTCAAGTCGCGCGTCCGCAACACGAGCTCGTCCGACGAAGAGGTGGTCGATCGACCGCCCGTCACGCCTCCCGCCCCCTGAGCGAACACCCGCCGGACCATCGCGGGCCATACGGTCAGCCGACGCGCCGCCCTCGACGACCGCTCCATTCGCACGCCGCCCCTGAAAACAAGCTGAGAGCGCCCTTCGGAGGGCCCGTCAAGGGTCCTTCGAGGCAACGCCCGCGGGTGCGGCGTCGAAACGACGCCACGGTGACAAAATCCGTCGCGAAATCGCGGGAATCGCCGCGGTTCTGGAGGCCGAGCGACAGGGTATTACACAGCCCCCGTTGCGGCCCCCCGAGGATGGAGGGAGAACGTTACCCCTCCACGATGCACACCGCGTCTTACACCCGGCTTTCGAACGGTCTGAAACTGGTGACCGTGCAGCGGCCACACCTCCACCAGGTCGTGATCGCGGCGAGCATCCTCGCGGGGTCACGCCACGAGACGCGGGGCACCAACGGGATCACCCACTTTCTCGAGCACATGCTCTTCCGCGGGACGAAGCACCTGCCCACGGCCGCGGCCTTCAACCACCGCATCGAGTCGCTCGGCGGGACCCTCACCGCCGCCACGCACGGAGACTTCACCCTCTTCGAACTCACCGTTCCCCCCGACGCGCTCGCCGAGGGGTGCGCCGAGCTCGGTGAGGTCTTCATGTCGCCCGTCTTCTCCGACTGTGAGGTCGAGAAGGGGATCGTGCGCGAGGAGATCCTCGAAGACCTCGACGAAGACGGCCGCGACGTGAACGCCGACAACGTGCTCCGCGCGGCGATCTTCGGGCAGCACCCGCTCGGCTACCCCATCACGGGGTCGGTGAAGAACGTCGATCGCTTCACCGAGCGCCAACTCCGCACCCACATGACCGAGCACTACGTCGCCAAGAACATGTCGGTGACCGTCGTGGGACCCGTCGGCCACCGCGCCATGATCCGCGCGGCCACGAAGGCTTTCGGGGCGCTGCCACCGGGCTCGCACCGCGCGTCGTCGCACTTTCGATCGCAGCAGACGCGGGCGCGCATCAAGACCGTCGCGTACCCGAGCGCGCAGACGTCGGTGCGAATCGCCTTTCCCACCCCGGGGCAGCGGGCCGCGAGCGCGAGGGCGCTGGAGCTGCTCCTGCGCGTGCTCGACGACGGCATGTCGACGCGCCTGCACCGACGGATCTGTGATGAGAAGGGGCTCGCCTACGAGGTCAACGCGGGCCTCGAGCTCTTCGACGACACCGGCATCTTCGACGTGGGCGCCACGGTGGCCCACGCCTCGCTGCCCGACCTCGTGGGCGAGGTGCTCGGCATCCTCGCGGACCTCGCCATCGCCGGGCCCACGCGCGCCGAGGTCGAGAAGGCCCACCGTCGCTACGCCTTCGAACTCGACGCGATGGAGGACGACGCCCACGCCCTCGCGGACTTCTACGGTCCTCCAGAGCTCTTCGACATGCGGCAGTCGCCCGCCGAGCGGAGGCTTCAGGTGCTCGGGGTGACCGCGCAGGATGTCCGACGCGCCGCGCGCTCGGTGCTCGACGCGTCGCGTGCCAACATCGTGCTGGTGGGCGAATCCGACGCCGAGATGCGGGCGCAGATGTCCGCGGCCCTGCGACGCTTTCGCGTGAGGCTCCAGCGGGGCCTCAGGGTGCGGGCTCCGGGCCCCGTGCGCGCGGTCGAGCGGGTGGCTCCGGCGCGGCGTCGTGCAGGCGTTCTTGACCTGCATCGCGCCAGTTCATAGCCTCGCCGCCGCCGATGGGACGCCCCGACCCCGCGCATCAGCTCGCGCTGCCGAACTTCGAAGCGGCTCCCGACGCGAGGGTCTCGTTCGCCCCCGACGGGGCTTCGAACGACGCCGTGCGCTCCGTCGAGGCCCTCGAAGCGCGGCTCTCGAAGCAGCTCGGCGCGCCCCTCGCGCTCACCGTCACCGACAACCGACGCACGATGCTCTCGATCCGTCGCGTGGGGGGAGTCCGTCACGTTCGGCTGCATCACATGTTCGCCGTGGCGCCCGACGAGGTGCTCGACGCCGTGGCGCGCTACCTCGCCCACGGAGACCGCCGCGCGGGCGCCGCGATCGACGCGTACGTTCGAAGCAACACGCACCGCATCCGTCGCGAGGCCATGACCGCGACGAACCATCGCGTCGCGGGGAGCGCGCATGACCTCGGGGAGATCCTCGCGGAGCTCGTCGAGCGCTACTGCCCCGACGCCGAGCCGGTGACCATCACCTGGGGCCGTCAGGGAGCGTCTTCGCGACGCGCCAGGCTGCGAACGATCCGCATGGGGACGTACCTCTATGAGCACCGGGTGATTCGCATTCATCCGGCGCTCGATCAGTCGTGGGTGCCGAGGCACTTCGTGGCCTGGGTGGTCTTTCACGAGCTGCTCCATCACGTCACCCCGGCGCCCGAGGTGGGCGGACGGCGGTGGCACCACACGCCCGCGTTTCGCGCCCGCGAGGCGACCTTTCACGACCGCGACCGCGCGCTCGACTGGGAGCGTCGCAACGTCCGCAGGCTGATCGCGTCGCGCGACCTCTGACATGCGACCGATACGCCCGCCCGAGCTCTCCCGCGCGCTCTTCGAATTCGCCTTCGGGGCCATCACCCTCGCCACGGCGGCGCCCCTCGCGGCCTCGCGGCACGTTCCCCTTCAAGACCTCCCGCAGCACATGGCGGCCATCGCGGTGCTGCGTCAGTTGCCCTTCTCGCACACGCTCGGCGAGTACTTCACCGCGACGCTCTCTCGCACGCAGTACCTCATCGTCTACCTCCTCGGGATTCCGCTCTCGACGGTGTTCGGAGTGGAAGGCGCGGCGAAGCTCCTCGCGGCGGTGACGGTCATCGCGATCCCGTACTCGCTGCGCTTCGTGCTGCGTCGAACGGGCGGCGACGAGCGCATGGCCGCCCTCGCGTGGCCCCTCGCGTGGAACCCGCAGATGATGCTCGGGTTCTTGAACTTTCTGCTCGGGGTTCCGATCGCGATGTGGGCGCTCGGGCTCTACGCCGACCGCGACGCGCGCACGAAGCCCCGGCGTCAGCTCGCGCTCGCGGGGCTCTCGCTCGCGGCCTTCTATGCGCACCTCGTCCCGTACGGGCTCCTCGGCCTCGGGACGCTCCTCATGCTCGACCTCCCGTCGACGGCGAAGGTCTTCGAAGACGCGCCCGACGGAACACCCCCGCTCACCGCCATCGCGCGCTCGCTCCGTGCAGACGCTGTAGGCGCGGTGAAGCAGCTCGCGTTTCTCGCGCCGTCGCTCGTGGCCGTGGCCGTGTGGCTGCTTCGAACGCCCGCCACCGATGCGAGCGTTCGCGCGGGTGGAATCGGCGTGGTCGCGCATCCCGAGTGGCCTCCGTTTGGGAGCCTCCCGCGTGAGCTTTCGAATGTGCTCCTCGACTTTCCGGGTGAGCAGGACGAGCGCGCGCTGCTCGCGTGGGGCCTCTGCTCGCTCGCGGCCCTCGCCGCCGCGCGTGGAATCACCGCCAAATCCGATGACGGTGAGACCGCGCGAAAGCGCGCGCCGTGGTGGCTGCTCGCAGCGCCTCCCGTGATCGCCGCGCTGATGTACCTCATGCGGCACCGCAGCTTCTCGTGGGTGTGGGGGCTCACGGCGCCGCCCGAGACGACGTGGTCGCAGATCCTCGGTCGCGCATGTGTGGTGGCTGCGCTCGGGGCCTTCGCAGCCCTGTGGGTCGCGCGCTCGAGGCTCGACGAGCACCCCGTGGCGCGGTCTTCGCGGCTCGCGTGGTTGCCCGTGGTTTGTGGTGCGCTCTACATGGTCGCGCCCGCGAGCTACGGGTGGATCTGGCCCATCCACACGCGCTTCGCGGTGACCGCGGCGCTCACGCTGCCGCTGCTCGCAGGGGCGTGGAGGTCGGGCGCGTCGGCGTGGATTCTTTGCGCGGCGCTCGGTGCGACTTCGGCGGGGCTCGCGGGGGACGTGGGCTTTCGCTTCGCGCAGTGGGAGTCGACGGAGCTCGGCGACCTCGACGAGGTGCTCTCGCACGCGGAGCCCGGCAAGAGGCTCGTGGCGCTCGTTCCCGCGGCCGCGAGCGCGCACGTGCCCAACGTGCCGATTCTTCACGTAGCGGCTTATTACCAGGTGCGCGGAGGCGCCGTCGCGACGTTCTCGTTCGCAGATTTCCCGCAGTCACCGTTTCGATATCGCGAGGGGCCGATGCGACCGCCGAGGCTCCCGCCGCGGTGGGAGTGGACCACCGAGCTCCACGTCGCGGACCCGCAACTCAACTACTACGACTACGTGCTCGCGCGGCGAGGCGTGTTCGACGCGGCGGGGCAGCTCCCCGACCGTTACGAGCTTCGCTTCGAAGGCCGAGACTGGAACCTGTATGCGCGACGAGGGAACGGTACACTCCCCCGCTAACGGCCGAGGCGACTGTTCGCTCCGCCCGTCGCCCGCGTCTCGCGCGCAGGCTGAAGGCAGACACAGAGCCCTCATGGAGATCGTCATCGACCGCGGCAGGACCGTCCTCTTCGAGGACCTCGCGCCGCGAAGCGTCGCCCTCGACGGCTACGTGCTCGGCCCTCGCATCGACGCCGAGAACGAGCGCTACAGCTTCGACCACCACGGCGACTGCGTGCGCCACGCGACGCGCAGCACCGCCGAGCAGGTGCACGACGCCATCGTGCTCGGGCTCACGCCGCGCAACCTCACGGTCTACCTCAACGACGTCGACCTCGACACGGCCCTCGCCGTCTGGCTGTTGCGCCACACCGAGCGCGCGAAGGAGCCCCTCGTGAACCGACTCGTTCACGGCGCGGGCCTGCTCGACGCGCACAGCGGCGCCTTTCCGCTCTCGGGCGACCTGCCCACCATCGTCGAGTGGCTCTCGGAGCCCGAGACCAGCGCGCGGGCCACGGGGGCGTACTACCAGCTCGACTCCGCGGGTCTGAAGAACCTCCTCGACGAGATCGGGCGGCGCGTCTCGGTCTATGCCGACGGCGCCTCGGCGGCCTACACCGAGGACTTTCGCATCGACAACCGCTACGAGGTGCTGCACCGCGGCACGGGCTGGGTGCTCGTCGAGAGCCTCGGCACGCGCGCCCACGCGAGGCTCTTCGCCGAGGGCCACGAGCGGGTGATCATCCACACGAACCTCCCCGACGGGACGCACGGGTACACCGTGGCGAAGCGGTCGGAGTTCGTGAAGTGCTTCCCCGTGATGCGGATTCTCGCGGCGCTCGACGCGCGTGAGCCCGGCTGGGGCGGCGGGAGCACCGTGGGCGGCGCGCCGAGAAACGCCGACGGATCGCGCAGCTCGCTCGCGCCCGCGGAGGTCTTCGCCATCGTCGAGGCCGTGGTGCGCGAGAGCGTCGCCGAGGCTGCTGCGATGGTGCCCACGACGACGCGCCCGTCGCTCGTTCCGCCCGTCGTGGAGTGACCGCGAGGGCGCCTACTCGCGCGCGTTGTATTCGAGCGTCGAGAGGTCGAAGCGGCCGTACTCGATCTCGCCTTCGGGCGCGAGCCACGTCGCGACGCCGTGGTGCGCGATCCTGACGCCGTTGATCTCGCGGTAGTCGCTGAGCGGCGTCGACCAGGGGATCTCTCGAAAGGTCACCCCGTCGGAGGACATCGCGCGGTCGTTGGAGACGAAGCCTACGAGGTCACCCGCCGCGTCGAAGCTCAGCGTCGCGTGGATCGTGTGACCCGAGCAGGTCCAGGTCGCGCGGAGCGAGCGCGCGTCGACGGGCTCCCACTGCACGTTCGCGTCGAGGATCGCGGCGGGCGCGAGCACGCACAGGTCGTTGAACATGGTGACCGTCTCGGCCCGGTTCATCACGGGACCGCGCGCGTCTTGAACCTTGAAGAGTCCCGCGGCGCGAACCTCCATCGTGGCGCTCGGGCCGACGTAGCGGTGAAACGCGGCGACGGGCACGCCGAACATGCTCGCCTCCATGAAGAAGAGCCGCGAGGGGACCTCGAAGGTGTTCAACTGCACGGAGCGGAAGGTCATCCATGCGGCGTCGGGCTTTCCCCGGAAGGTCCCGTGAAAGCGCGCCCTGACGTTGCGCACGCGGGCCTTGCCGACGACGCCGACGCGTCGAAGCCAGGTCTGCGCGAGCGGCGGGAGCGGCGCGAGGTCTGACTCCGTGACGTTCGGTGCCGAGAGGGCGACCGTGACCGTCTGCGCGGCCTCGCGCTCATAGCGAGAGCGGAGGCTCCCCGCGCGCGTGTCGAGCGCCGCGATGGCGATGGGGAGGAGCGCGACGACGTTGACGATCGTGCCGAAGCGCGCGTCGCTCCACGACGAGACGATCACGATCTGCGAGAGCGCGACGGCGATGGCGCCGACGATCCACCACCGTTGCGACGACGACGCGAGGAGGGCCGCGGTGGCGCCGAACGCGAGGGCCGCGAGGAGCCACGCGACGCCGAGGGGGCGACCGATCGCGATGTGGAGCTGATCCATCTTCGCGAGCCCGAAGGCTTTGACGAAGCCGAAGAGATGAATCGCTCCGTGCGCGATCAACAAGACGATGAATGCGGTGCGCATGGTGTGGGAGCGCAGCAACGAGAGTGCCGCACGACGCTTCGCGGGCAGCGCGCATCGCGGTTGGGCGAAGGGTGCGTGCGCGCCTCGCAGCGAAAACGCCACACCCGGGGCGCCGGGTGGACTAGCGTTCGCGCGTGCCATTCAAGACCGTCTCGCTCGCGCAGATCACCCTCGACGACGAGGCTTCGTTTCGCCACGTGGGGCTCTACCGCGACCTCAAGCAGATCGCTTCGAACGACGCGCTGCCCTTTCGCGTCCCCGCCGCAAAGACGCACGTCTCGTGGGCCCGCGCGCTCTTTCTCAACCTCACGTTCTGGAGCGCCGCGGAGCCCTCCGACGTGCTCACCGACACGCACCTGCCGGCCGACGTGCTCACGCACGCCGCGTGGCACCACCTCGCGCGCCTCGCGTTCGAAGGGCGCGAGACGGGCGCTGACGGGATGTTCCTCGGCGAGTCGATCGCGAGCGCCTTCGATCTGTATCTCGTGGGCAGGCTCCTCACGAACGCGCCCGACTCCGACTTTCTCGCCACGCAGGTGCCCGCGATGGCCGAGCGCGCCTCCGACGCGGGGCTCTCCGACGAGGCTTTCGAGACGCTCCTCGCCAGCATCGCCGAGGAGCCCGAGCGGGCCTTCGAAGACCTCCGCTCGCTGCTCTTCGACGCGGCCTCGTCGCTCGTGCAGGCCCGCGACGTCGACGACGCCGCCGCGCGCATCGAGGCCTTCGATCACCACCGCTTCGCGCCGATCCTGCACCACTACGAGCTCTCGAACTGGGTGCTCTTCGCGCGCGCCTACGCGCCGCAGA
>JBPOHC010000014.1:0-4549 GCA_052035985.1 Myxococcota bacterium
CGTGCGCTTCGGCGAGCTTCTTCTGGGTTGACTCGTCGATCGCTCCGCTCGCCGTGATCCCTTGCGACTGCTGGAACTCATAGATGGCCACCATTCGGAGCATCTCTGGAGAGAACAGCGCGTCGTCGTCCGTCGGCGACGGCGGAAGGAACCCCAGGTTTCTCAGCCGCTGATCCTGCCCCGTGGACTCCACCACGGGGTCGAGGTGGCCGACGTTCAGCACCACGCGAACGCCACGCTTCTCGAAGAGCAGCTCCACGGACTGCTGCGCCGTCGTGAGTTCGAGAACGACCTTCCCCGCCCCGTCGCTGGCGCCGGGCCTCGCGCCGCCCGATCCCTCCACGGTGTACCCCTCGTTCGCCAGCGGCGCGCCCTCGTGATGCACGTACACCGAGAGCTTCACCGTCGGGACGGCGCACCCGAGGGGGTTGCCGCTGCCGACCACGAGCCCCGTCGGCGTCGAGGCTCCATCAGGCACGAACACGACCTCTCCGGGGAAGAGCACGTCCTTCGTCCGTCCGTTCTCCCTGAGCTCCTTGTTCTTCTCATGGTCCCAGATCTCGCCCTCGCCGCACCCGAGTTGCGCGGCGATCTTCGCGATGTAGTCCCCCTGCCTCACGATGTACGGTCGAACGCCTGACATCACACCTACCTCCCGTTCCCTTGACAGACGACGCACGCCTCCCGCTTCTCTACACCACCCCCGCCCGCGTTGCACCCTCAATTCGAAGCTCATCAGGCGCGTCGCGCCCCTTCGCGCTCGGACTTCAACCCCCGGCTCGAACGGCCGCGTGAGCGTCAGCTTCCCCGGTTTCGCTGAAGAACCGTCATTTCTTGTCGGGGTTCGGAAGCGTCGCTCGAACCCCGTTGATGTCTTCTGGGCCATACCCTTTAGGGCAGGCCGCGTCACACGCGGTGGCGCCCTTGAATTTGTTCAGACAGGCGGGTGCGGGGATCACGCAGAACGCGGCAACGAGCTTCTTCTCAACGATATTGCCGCTAGAATCCTGGTAGCTGAGGGGGACGAAGGGGTCGCCCGCGCCGCTGTTTCCGCATGTGCAGGAGGTGTTTCCGGAACCAGCGAAATGAGGGCTCGTCGCGTTGCCCTCCGCGAATGAGACCCCCGCGGAAGTGTTGCCGGTCACGATGCGGTAGTGATTGTTCCCTGTCCCTTTGCCTCCCTTGATCTGCTCGTAGTAGAGGACGTCTCCCGGGCGGAGGGTCTCGCTCTTATTTTCGCGGAGCTTCGTCAATGAAATGCTCTTCTGCTGAAGCCCGGCGAGCATCCCGCCCATGATCCAGCTCACGCCGTCGGCGTTCATCTCCTGCTTCTCATCCAACCACTTCAGCCCCTGGACGCCGTGGTTGACGCACCAGTACGCGAAAATGCCGCACCAGTGGATCGTCCAGGAGTGTTTCGCCTGGTCGGTCTTCCAGGCGGCTTGCGCCGCTCCGCCAACAACCCCGAGATATTTCTGGATCAGCGCATCCCTCTCTGAGAGGTTGGCCTTCACCTTGGGATCGCTCGCTGCGTCGGCCAGCGTGGCACCGCGTCGCGTGGTCTTCACATAATATTCGTTGATGACTTTGACCGAGCGAGTGCCCTCTTCCGGCGCGTCATACGCAGGGGCCTCGCGCTTGACCAGATTGACCCACCTCGCTGCCTCGGCGAGCGCCGCCCTCTGAATCCGGCTGCGGCGCAGCTTGGGGGGCGGGGACTGCCACAGGTTCACCCTGCCGTTCGGAGCCGACGGCACGCCGCTCCCCTCGAAGCGGCGGATCTCGACCTTGAAGGTGTCTGTCCCCGGGTTTCTGCCCAACGAGTATTGGAACTCATTGGACCGGAAATGCACGCTCAGTGCGCGCTCAAATCGCAGCAAGTGAAAGGACCAGATGAGGGTGAAGCTTGCCCCAGGGACGGAGACGCAGTTGAACTCGACGAAGCCGCTCAGCTCGCTGCCGTATCGCGTGAGGTCGGCCGGGTCCTCGACGTCGAGGGAGAACTGCCAGAGGAGGTTCTTCGGGCCATTCTTCGGTATGTCAACGCTCGAGGTGTCAGCGACGCAGAACGCGCTCTTCGTCGGGAGGGTGCCCGTCGTCCGGGTCTTCGTGTGAGGGGCCCGCACCGTCTTCGGATAGGCGAATCTAGTCTCTCCGACGCTCTCGGAGTTCGCGAGCCGGTCGTAGTTGGAGCGATTCCCTGAGAACTCAGCGTTGGAAACATTTGAAATCGCGATACGAATCACCCAGGTGATCGCCATTGTGTCGCCTCCACTTCAACAGCCGAACTCGTCCTTCAGCCTCTTGAGGTCTGGATCGTCGAGTTGTCCGGTGACGGGGAGCTTGTGGTCATCCTGGAACGCGGATATCGCTCCGCGAATGTCGTCATCGGATGGCGCGCCCCGTCCCGTAGCTTCCTCGAGGTAGTCCAGCATCCGCAGCCGCGAGAGTTGTCCAGAGCGCGTCTCAATGGGGTCGACGTCTCCGACTCGAAGATGGTGCACAACCAGCAACTCCGGGAATTCGAGAAAGATCGAGTGCGCACTCGTAGGAACGAGGAGGGTCACTGATCCGTCGGCGCCCGACGTCCCCTCGACGGTCTTTCCTCCAACTGTCGCGGTGTACCTCTCGCCCCCGATCGGGCAATCATCTTCACGGAAGAAGACCGTGACCTTGACGTGCGCCGTATTGCCCTGAAGTTCGTTGGAGGTAGCAAGCGCCACACCCAGCCGGTGCGTCGTTCGCTCCGGCACATACAGCACATCCCCCGGGGCCAGCACGTCCTTCGTCCGCCCGCTCTCCTTCAGCTCCTTGTTCTTCTCGTGACTCCAGATCTCGCTCTCGCTGCACCCGAGCTGAGACGCGATCTTCGCGACGTAGTCCCCCTGCCTCACGATGTACGGTCGATCACCTGACATCACTCCGACTCCCGTTCCCTCGGCAGACGAATCACATCACCCGCTTCTCTACACCAACACCCGCCCGCGTTGCACCCGCAACTTCACCCCCCCGAACGCGCGCTTCGTGCATCCCCCTCTATCGCACCTTCTTCGCTGCGCGCTTCACGCCCGCGGTCACGGCCTCGGCGAAGAGCCTCGCGCTCTCGCGCTGCGACTCGGACGAGAACCGAATCGCGGTCACGGCTCCGGCGCGGCCGTTCACGCTGATCCACGGGACCGTGCGCGTCTCCGGCATCCCCCGGTCGTGGTCGATCTGGTGCGTGTCGGTCTCCACGGTCACCGACGCGAGCTCCGCGAGGCCGATGCGCTTGACCTCGCGCAGCGTCGACCAGTGCCATCGCTCGATGACGAGCGCGTGATCCTCCTCGTCGATGAGCGCGACCGTCGAGTGTCCCCAGCCCACGTAGCCCCAGAGCACCGAGATCGCCATCGCCGCGAGGCCGAGGAACCAGCCGCTGTCGGGCCAGACCCCGACGGCGATGCACACCCCCGCCAGCGCCATCGCGGGCACGCCGAAGATCGACGTCACCGTCGTCGTCGAGATCTGCGCGCACGGTCGCCGCGCCTTGCGAGGCGTCTCTGCGGGAGCGGGCTGTCGATAGGTCATCGGGGAGACTCCTTCCGTGGCGATCGAGCGGCGCGTCGACGGATGCCCTGAGATCGCGCGAGCGTGCGGTGACGTCATCGCACTACCGCAGCGCCATCCCTGCACGCGCGAGGCCCGCGAGCATCGCCGCCGTGAACTCGCTCGCGCTCTCGCGGCGCGAATCATCGTCGAGCGCGACCTGCACGCGGCGCCCACCTGCGCACTTCACGCAGATGCGCGGCGCTGCACACGTCGGCGGAATCTCACGCTCGCGCTCCGCTTCGACGGCGCCCGTCTCGACGCGCACCGACGTGAGATCCGCGAATCGCACCTCCTCGACCGAGCGTAGCGTCGACCAGTGTGATCGCTCGATGAAGAGCGTTTGCTCCTCGACGTCGATGCTCGCGCGCGCCGCGTGCCCGAGCGCGAAGTAGCCCACCGCGAGCGAGAGCCCCATCAACGCGCCGCCGAGGAGCGCGGCGACGTCGCCCCACGCGACGATCGCCACGTACGCGCCCGTCACCGCGAGCAGAGGGACGTAGAAGATCGCAGCGTCGGTCGTCATCGAGAGCCGCGCGCAGACCTGCGGCGGCAGCTTCGCGCGCTGCGAGGAGCGGTAGGGCAGCATCGGGGGACCTCCTCCGCGCGGGACGATGCGCGTCGACCAATCCTCTGCGGACGATCTCGCGGGCTCGTTCTGCGCGACTCCATTGCTTCGCAAGCGGTGGGCCGCGCGCTGAGGAGGGAACCGGGGATCACATCGACGCCCCGCGATCCACCGTCTCGTCGCGCCGACGCATCGAACGAAGGCCCTCGGCGAGCGCCCGAGAGGTCGTCGGTGCGCGAGGGAAGAGACCCGGAGCGTCAGCGACGGGACGCGACCGAGAGGCCGTCGGTACGCGACGAGGCGTCGCCGTAGGCGTCCTCCGCGGGGCGCTTCGGAAGCGCGAATACCTCTCGGTCGCGTCCCGTCGCTGACGCTCCGGGTCTCTTCCCTCGCGTA
>JBPOHC010000311.1:0-25898 GCA_052035985.1 Myxococcota bacterium
ATCGTCGCGCCCGTGTCGCGCGTGACGTGACACCCGTCGGCCACGACGCGCCACAGGGGCTCGACGCGCCGCTGCCAACGCAACCTCGCGGGGTTGTCGTAAGCCGCCACGTGCTCGATGTAGTGGAGCCGCGCGCCGGGCTTCATCACCCGGAACATCTCGTCGAGCGACGCGCGCGGATCGCGCACGGTGCAGAGCACCAGCGTGCACACCACCGCGTCGACGGAGGCGTCTTCGAAGGGCAGTCGCTCCGCGGGGGCGTCGAGCACCGTGACCTCGCGCGAGGGGGTGAGCGTGCGCGCTGCCTCGACGGCGGCGGTGAGCTTCGAACGCATCCCCGCGTCGGGCTCGCACGCGGTGAGCATGCGCACGGCGTCGGGGTAGAGGGTGAGGTTGGCGCCGGTTCCTGCGCCCACTTCGAGCACCGGGCCCGCGAGCGTCGAGAGGAGCTCGCGGCGCCACTCGCGGAGGCACGCGCGCTCGGTCTCGCGCATGAAGGGGTCGTAGATCGCGGCGACGAGTCGTGACATCGGTGGGTGCGAGCCTCTCACCTCGGAGGAGGGTGCGTCACCTCCCTGAAAAATCGTAGAATTGATCTTCTCTGTAGGCGTTTTCGAAGGCATCCACTCCCTCGGAGAACCGTGCTAGCGTCCGCGCCCCGCTGTCGGGAGGGACCCTAACGCGATGCCTGACTCTCCGCTGCCCAAGGTGCGCTTCAAGTTCAACGCGGAGTCCGACTCGCACGTGTGGCGGGTCGTGTCGCTGCACGCGCGCGAGGCCGTCTCGGAGCTGTACTCCGTCGCGCTGGAGCTCGCCTGCGACGACCTCGGCGCCGACCCCGACGCGCTGCTCGGCGACAAGTGCGAGGCGCTCATCATCCGCGACGACCACGAGCGCGCGTGGCGCGGCTTCGTGCACCGCGTCGAGCACCGCGGCGTCGCGCAGGGCCACGTCGTGTGCCGCGCCCACCTCGCGCCCGCGCTCTACGGCCTCTCGCAGCGCGTCGACTCGTACATCTTTCAAGACATGACCGTGCCGCAGATCCTCGCGGTCGTGCTCGCCGAGGGATTGTCGCCGTACGGGCGCACGTACTCGATCGACAAGCTCTCGCGCGAGTACCCCGTGCGGGAGTACTGCGCGCAGCACCGCGAGAGCGACCTCGAGTTCGTGATGCGGCTCATGGCCGACGAGGGCATCGCGTTCTGGTTCGATCACTCGGGGAGCGCCGAGGTGATGGTGCTCTCGGACCACAAAGAGGCCCACACCGCGATCGCCACGATGGACGGTCTTGCCGTGCTCATCCAAGGGCCCGAGGCGGGGACCGCGGCGGCCGAGCGCGTGCGGCACTTCGAACTGGCCCACTCGCTGGGGTCGACGAGCGCCGTCGTGCGCGACTTCGACTGGACGCAGCCGAGGCTGGGGATTCCTGGCAACGGGCTGAGCGCCGAGGATCGCGGCACCGACGTTCGCGGACGCGACCGCGAGGTCTACGAGTATCCCGCGCCGCTCACGATCGGCGACTACGCGAAGCCGCAGTACGGCGCCCACGATCAGGTCGCGCAGGCCACCGTGCGGCACGATCGCTTCCGCTCCCTCGAAGGGCGCTTCACGGGCGACGGCGAGGTGACGGTCTTCAACCCGGGCCAGACCTTCGAACTCACGGGGCACCGCGTGTCGGGCTTCGACCGCAAGTACGTCCTCACGCGCGTCGAGCACTTCGGCTTCGCGCCCGAGCAGCTCACCGCCGACGTGACCCCCGCGGAGGCGCAGCGCGAGCGGTACCGCAACACCTTCGAGTGCCTCGACGCGGGCGTCGTGTTCAGGCCCACGCGCACCGCGCGACGACCCGTGATCTCAGGCGCGCAGACGGCCACCGTGGTGGGACCCCCGGGCGAGGAGATCTACACAGACGAGCACGGGCGCATCAAGGTGCAGTTCCACTGGGACCGCGTCGGCGCGCGCGACGAGCACAGCTCATGCTGGCTGCGCGTCTCGCAGACGTGGGCGGGCAGCGGTTGGGGCTTCATGTTCATCCCGCGCATCGGGATGGAGGTGGTGATCACCTTTCTCGAAGGCAACCCCGACCGACCGCTCGTCACGGGCTGCGTCTACAACGGCGAGAACACGCCCTCGTACACGCTCCCCGACGACAAGACCCGGAGCTGGATCCGCACCAACAGCTCGCACACCACCGGCGGCTACAACGAGCTCCGCTTCGAAGACCTCGCGGGCAGCGAAGAGATCTATCTCCGCGCCGAGAAGGACTTCAACGAGTACGTCAAGCACGACCACACGACGACCGTCGACAACGACCAGACCAACACCGTCCACGGCAGTCAGACCGAGACCGTCGACGGCAACCAGACCCTCACGGTGCACACCAACCGCACCAAGACCATCGACGGCAACGAGAGCATCCACATCAAGGGTCAGCAGAACATCACCATCGATGGCGGCGGGTCGGGTGGTGACGATCCGCCTCCAGCGCCGGGCGCGGGGCTCTTCGTGACGGGCGAGTACACCGTCGAGGCCACTTCGAAGATCACGCTCAAGGTCGGGGGCAGCACCATCGTCATCGACGCGGGCTCGATCACCTGCACGTCGGGCGGCAACTCGGTGATGAAGCTCGACGCCAACGCAGACCTCAAGGCCTCGGGCGCGGGGCAGGTGTACCTCACGGCCAACGCCGACATGCACTCGTCGGCGGGCTCGCAGGTGTACCTCACGGCCGACGCCGACATGCACTCGTCGGGCAACGCGCAGGTGTTCCTCACGGCCAACGCCGACATGCACTCGTCGGGCGGGTCGCAGGTGCTCCTCGACGGAAACGCGCAGATGACCACCGGCGGAAACGCCACCGTGCAAGGCGGCGGCACCGCGACCGTCGCTGCTCCTACGTCGACGCTCGCGGGCGGCGGCGGCGCGGTCGAGGCGAGCGGCGCGGGCGTCACCGCGGCGGGCGGTCAGGTCAACGTCTCGGGTGGAATGGTGAACATCTCGGGCGGCCTCGTGAAGATCAACTGAGGGGTGGAGACGGCGCGATGCAATCGGTCTCTGACGCCCTCCTCTCGCTGCACCGTGACGTGTCGTGGTTCGCGCGCGCGACCGAGCACCGCTGCCTCTCGGTCACGATCGGCGGCGACCTCCGGGCCGCTGCGCTCAAGGTGATCGCCGCGGGCGAGGTGCACGCCGACAACCGCAGCGCGTGGTTCACGCTCGAAGACGCCCTCCTCGCGAAGGAGCCCGGCTGGTCCGCGCGCTCGACGCGACTCGCCGAACACTGGGCGCTGCGTCGTGAAGCCTTCGCGAAGGAGGGCCTCGCGCTCGACGAGGTGACCGCCGTGCCTGGTGACACGCCCGCGGCCTTCGCGGCCACGCTCGGCGCCGTGCTCGCCGCGCTCAAGGCTCCCCTCGAAGGCTTCGTGATCGCGCTCGCGCCGACCGTCGTCGACCCCGCGTTCGCCGTGGAGCCCGCGCTGCTCGCCCTCTTCGATCACCCGACGCTCGCTCGCGCGCGGTGGATCGTGGTCACCGACGAGTCCGTCGCGCCGATGGAGACCCTCGTCCGCGCGCCGTCGCTGCGCTGTCTCGTGTCGCGCGCGGTGGTCGATCCCGCGGCGCTCGATCGCGACCTCGACGCCCTCGTCGCGCCCGGCGGCGGTGTCGCAAAACCCCGTGGGATCAAAGCTCCCCCGCGTGTCGATGATCCGCCGCCGCTCGCGCGAGAGAAGCGCGACGAGGCCCTCCGCGCGGCCGGTGTCGAGCCCGCTTCGCTCGATGCGATGCCCGTGCTCAGAGACCGCGTACTCGGCGCCGCCGTTGCGATGAAGCGCGGCGACGGCGCGAGGGCGATCACACTTCAACGTGAGGCGCGCGACCTCGCGGCGTCGAGCGGGATGCACCTCGCGGCGGCCCTCTGTTCGATCACCCTCGCGAGCTATGCGGCGGGCCTCGGTGAGCGCGCGTCGGCGCTCGTCGAGCTCGATGATGCGTCACAGCGCGCTGCGGCACACGGGCTCCCGCTTCAGGAGGCGCAGGCGTATCTCGCGGCGGGGATGCTCCACGCGCTCGATGGGCGGCTGCACGAGGCGGCCGCGTCGTATGCGAAGGCGGGCGAGGCGGCGGAGCGCGCGGCGGAGGTCTCGCTCGCGGTCGAAGCGTGGAGGCTCTCGGGCACGATTCAGATGCAGGCGGGCGACGAGCATGCGGCGAGGAGCCTCCAGCGCGCGGTGTCGCTCGCGGAGTCGACGGACCCGGCGACGGCGAAGACCACGAGCGCCGCGGAGGCCGCGCGACAGCTCGCGGAGATCTATGCGCGGAGGGGGCTCGACCCGGCGGCGCGCTCGCTCCATGAACAGGCCGACGCGATCGAGCGAGGGGAGGCGACGGCGTGATCGGGAGCAGCTTCCTCGACCCGGTCCTCGGGGTAGACATCCATTGGGAGATGGTGCCCACGCCGGCGCCTGTTCCCACGCCGCTGCCAAACCCCTTCACGGGGATCATCTTCGATCCCATCGGGCTCGCCGTCGGACTCGCCATCGGCGGCGCGATGTCACTCGTCTTCGGCGCGCCCTTTCAAGGCCCGGTCCTCTACTGGACGGCCTTTCCCGCGACGAACACGGGCACCGAGGCGAAGCACATCCCGGGGCACATTCTCATCCCTCCGGGGGTGTCGTGGGCGCCGGTTCCGAAGACCCCGAAGCCCGTGATTCACCCGGGCGAGACGCCGTCGCCCCCGAAGCCCGTCGTCCCCGACAACGACGCCGTCGTCATCACGGGCTCGAAGACCGTGCACGTGATGGGCTCCAACGCGGCCCGTCTCGGCGACATGCTGCTCTCGTGCTCGGAGCCCGTGCGCCTCCCGAGCTCGGTGATCCTCGCGGTGCCAAAGGGCGCCCCCATTCTCATCGGCGGACCGCCCGCGCTCGACCTCCTCCAGGCCATCCTCGCGTCGCTCCGCACTCGCTTCATCTCAGACTCCATCCACGCGCTCATCTCTCGGATGAGCCCGTCGCGGTTTCGAAACTTTCTCAACCGCGCGGTGTGCTTTCTCACGGGTCACCCCGTCGACGTCGCCACGGGGCGCGTGCTCACCGACGCCGTCGATTTCGCCTTCGACGGAGCGCTCCCACTGCGCTTCGAACGAAGCTACTCGTCGGGCTTCGCGTCGCGCGCGGGTGCCCTCGGACACGGTTGGAGCCACAGCCTCGATCAGGCCGTGTGGGTCGAGCGCGGATGCGTCGTGTGGCGCACCGACGACGGACGCGAGCTCGAGTTCGACACCTTCGATCTGCCCGACCACGAGATGCGCGTCGGTGACGTTCTCCGTCTCCCGTATGAGCGAACCGCGCTCGCGCGACTCGACGACGGCGCGTGGGAGGTCACGCGCGGCGACGGCGTGACGCTGCGCTTCGAGCCCGTGGGACGACCCGACGGTCGCGCCATGATCCGCGCCATGCAGACGCCGGGGGCGTATCACCGCGTGACCTTCGACTACGACGTCGCGGGCAACCTCGCGCGCGCCGTCGATGCGCACGGACGCGAGGCGCGCTTCACGCACGACCTCCGCGGGAGGCTCACGCGCGTCGAGCTCCCGCACCCCGACGGCGCGGGCACCGTCACGCAGCGGCTCTTTCGCTACGACGATGACGGAGACCTCGTCGAGGTCGTCGACTCGCTCGGCGCGTCGTGGCGCTTCGAGTACGCGACGCATCTGCTCGTGCGCGAGACCGACCGCAACGGGCTCAGCTTCTACTTCGAGTACGACGGCATCGGGCAGGACGCGTGGTGCGTACGCACCTGGGGCGACGGCGGCCTCTACGACCACGTGCTCGGCTACGACAAGCGCAAGCGCATCACGTGGGTCACCGACTCTCGCGGGGCCACGTCGCAGTACCACATGAACGGCGCGGGCCTCGTGGTGAAGGTCGTCGACCCCTTCGGCGGCGAGACGCTCCTCGACTACGACCCCATCACGCTCAAGCGCGTGAAGGTCACCGACGCCGCGGGCGCGTGGGTCGCGCGCGACGTCGATCTCTTCGGGCGGGTGACGGCCACGAGTGACGCTGCGGGCGCTGCCACGACGGTGAACTACGCGGGCGAGCACCCCGCCGAGGTCGTCGATCAAGACGGCGCGCGGTGGCAGTTGGGATTCACGCGCGAGGGCTATCCGACCTTCGCCGTCGCGCCCACGGGCGACACCTGGCGCTGGGACTGGGCGCGCGATCTGCTCACGCGCTCCGTCACGCCGGGACCGTCGGACATCACGCGGGTCTACGACGCGCGCGGGGTCATCGAGGCCGAGCGCTTCGGCAACGGCGCCGAGCAACGCTTCGAGTACGACGCGTGGGGGCGCGCGGTTCGCATCACCACGCCACGCGGCGGATCGGTGGCGCGTCGGTGGGACACGGAGGGGCGCCTCGTCGAGCTGCGCTCTCCCGCGGGCGTCACGCAGCGCTTCGAACACGACGCCGAGGGAAACACCGCCCGCGCGAGCGACGGCGCGCGGCGCGTGAGCTTTCGCTACGGGCACCTCCGCAGGGTGCTGAGTCGCACCGAGGCGGGCGCCACGACGCGCTTCGAGTACGACACCGAGGGTCGGCTCACCGCGGTCATCAAGCCTTCGGGGGCGCGCGCGACCTTCACCTGGGACGCCTGCGGACGCGTCTCGCGCGAGACCGACTTCGACGGCGCGGTGCGAGAGTACAAGCGCGACAAGGCCGGTCGCGTCGTGCGCGAGCTCTCGCCCTCGGGCGCGCGGACGCTCGACTACGACGTCATGGGGCGCGTGGTGGCCGTGGCCCACGACGACGGCGCGAAGCTCGCGCTCGAACGGCGCGTCGACGGCTTCATCACGCGCGCGCTGCGTGGCGACGTGGCGGTGGAGTTCACGCGCGACGCCCTCGGTCGCGTGCTGAGCGAGCGTCAGGGCGACGTCGAGGTGCGGTCGTGGTTCGCGGCGCATGGGCAGCGCGAGGTGGTCGAGAGCTCCCTCGGCGCGCGCGCGGTGGTGTGGCGCGACGCGATCGGAGAGGTTCACGCCGTGGGCTTCGGTCACCCCGGAGACATCACCGGCGCGCACCTCAGCTACGAGCGCGACGGCATGGGCTTCGAAAGCGTTCGCAGGGTCTTCGGCGGGGTCACCGTGACCACCGAGCGCGACGCGTCGGGGCGCGTGCTCACGCGATCGACCGCGCACGCCGATGGACGTCCCCTCGGCGCGTCGAGCTACGCGTGGCGCGGCGACGATCAGATCGCGTCGTCGATCGACCCGATGCGCGGCGCGCGACGCTTCGACCACGACGAGGCGGGGAGGCTCATTCGTGAGTACGGCCCCGAGGGCGCGCTCCCGAGGGCCTTCGACGACGACGACAACGTGTACCGCGACGAGGGGCGCGCGGGTCGGCAGTACAGCCCCGCGGGCGCGATGCTCGCGTCGGAGCGAGGGCGCTTCGAATACGACCGCTCGGGTCGACGCGTGGCGTGGACCGACGACCACGGCGGCGCGTGGAAGTACCGCTGGGACGGCTTCGGACTCCTTCACGAGGTCGAGCGACCCGACGGTCGCAGGGTGCGCTTCGAGTACGACGCCTTCGCGCGACGCACTCGCAAGCAGCTCGTCGACGTGGCGCCCGATGGCGCGGAGGTCGTCGCGAGAGAGACCCGCTACGTGTGGGACGGTGACACGGTGCTCCACGAGATCGCGCCCGAGGCGATGACCACGTGGCACTGGGACCCCGACACGCGAAGGCCCGTCGCGAGGGAGCGCAACGGCGCGTGGTGCTCCGTCGCGCACGACCCCGTAGGGTCACCGAGCGAGATGCGCGACGCCGCGGGCGAGCTCGCGTGGAAGATGCAGCTCGACGTGTGGGGCGTCGGACGCTTCGAAGCGGGATCGGCCGACGACTGCCCCTGGCGCCAGCCCGGGCAATATCACGACACCGAGACGGGGCTCTATTACAACCGCTTCCGTTACTACGACCCAGAGGCGGGCGCGTACCTCTCGCCCGATCCCATGCGCACGCTCGTGGGGAGCCCCTACGGCTACGTGCGCGAGCCCAACGTGTGGACCGATCCTGACGGCCTCACGGCGCAGCATCACACGATCCCCAAGCGCCTCACGGAGTCGATGCAGGGCCGCGGGATGATCGGCCCGGGACACAACCAGGGCACCTTCGCGAGCACGACGCGTCCGGGCCTCGCGCCGCTCGCAGACACGGCGGGCGCGCACACGCACTCGCAGGCCCACGCGGCCCTCTCGAACTACCTCGACCCGCACGGCACGCTCGGCCTCCCCAACGGCACGCAGCACGGCTCGCACTGGAACAACTACCTCAACAGCGTGCAGGCGCAGGGACACGGCGGGCAGCACGTGCTGAATCAGTTCCACGATTTCTATCACACGTGGCTGCCGCAGCAGGTGGCGGCGGGGCACTACCCGCTCATCAGCGCGGCCGACGTCACGGCGATGCAGCACGCGTTCGACCACGACAAGAACAACCTCTCCCCACACTGCACATGACCAACCGACGCATCCGCGACTTCGTCTCAACCACCGCCGCCTGGGCGCGCCCCGACGCGTCGACGCTCGCCGACGACGCGTGGATCGTGCTCGTCCCGACGCACTACAACGACGCCGAGACGCTCACCACGCTCGGCCTCGCGCCCTCTCCCACGGGCGACGGATTCGAGCGGCAGGTGTACACCCTCGACCGCAAGGTGCTGCGCGGTGACGACGTCCGCTTCGGTCACACGAACCCGCACGTGAGCGCCGCGTTCGTCGACGCGCTCGAAGCCGCGGGCGTGCGCGGCTACACGGCGACGCCGCTCCCGCACGCGTCGCCCAACGCGGTGCGCGGTGAGACGCTGTACCTCCTCGACTCGCTCGGTCCGCACCTCACGCTCGACGCGTCGTCGGGCAACGACACGCCGCCCTTCGCGCCGAAGACCGTGGGGCGGCCGGGCTTTCCCGCGCATCCGGTCGTGTTCGACGGCGCATCGTGGACGGGTGACGCCGCGGGACTCACGGAGCCCTTCGCGTCGTACTTCAATCGCCCGTGGCGCGGACTCGCGGTGCGCGGCGACTTCGTGAAGACCTTCGAGCGCCTTCACAAGCGTCCGCTCCGTTGCGCCTTCGAGCCCGCTGCGATGGTGAACGCGCCCGCTGCTCCCGGTGCTGCGCCGCCCGCGTCGCGCGTCGCTGCGATCGCGCCGTGGACCGCGTCGCCCACGTCGGCGGAGCTCATCGCGCGCATCGAGTCGCTCGCTTCGAAGTACGACCACCTGCTGCCGCCTGCGGCCTCGTCGCTCGATGCGCTCGATCGCGTCGCGAGCGCCTTCAAAAGCGCGTGGCCTGAAGTGCTTCGCACGCTGCTCTCTCGGTGGAACGGCGCGTCGCTCCACGGCGGAGCGATCGGCTTCTTCGCGCTCACGCCGCGATCGGGCGAGAGCGAGCTCACGGGGCGACACGCGCACTTCGGCGTGCCCGACGACCTCGAAGCCGCGCAGCGTCGCGACGTCGAAGAGGAGTGGAACCTCGACCGTCCCGATGGCGCGATGCTCTTCGGATGGCGCTGCGAGGAGTCGCCCGCGTTCTGGTGTGTCGACCGTGAAGGGCGCGTGCGTCTGCTCGAACAGGGACGCGGCGTGCTCGGTCCCGCGATCACCGCGGAGCAGTGGCTGAACGATCAGCTCGAAGACCTCGCGTACGCGGCCGACAGCGGCGCGTGGCCTGCGAGCAAGTGGCTCGGGGAGTGACGTCGACGTGAGGCGCATCCTCTCCATCGAAGCGTTCCGAGAGGTCACCCTCGCGACCTGGGACGATCACATCGAAGGGGCCGAGCGCCTCCGCTTCTCGTCTGCGTTCTACGCGGAGTCGTACCTCCGTCGCTTCGTCGCGGACCCCGGCGCCGAGGCTTCGCTGCGATGCCTCATCGAGCTCGCACCCACGCCTTCGCTCGGCGGCGACGACCTCGACGACATCCTCCGCGTCGCTGGTGAGCGGGTCTTCGAGAAGCGACTCAAGGTCTACGAGCGCGCGCTCACGAAGTACTTCTCTGACATCCCCATCGGACCGTCGAAGCCCGACAAGCCCGACGAGCCCGACGACCCCGATGACCCCGTCGAACCCGCGTACGCGAAGCCTTCGCCCGCTGTCACTCCGCCCGCGCGATGGGAGCTCGACGCCGCCGTCGACGCCGCGGAGGACAACGACTGCTTCGACCTCTCGACGCTGCACCTCAAGGCGAAGCTCGTCGAGGGCAAGGCGCTCACGCCGAAGGCCATCTTCACGGTGCTCCGCAACGGCGGCGTCGTGGCGACGGGCGAGGTCTCGACCGCGGGCGACGCGTCGTTCGATTGGGAGATCGCGCGCGTCCGCGACGACGAAGACGCGTGGACGCTCGAGTTCCGATTCAAGTACGAGGACGACACGTACACGGGCAACCGCGTCTTCACCGTGTGGCCTCGCACCGTGCGCCTCGAAGCTCGTCACTTTCGCACCGACGAGCCCACGAAGGGCTTTCGCTTCTCCGTCGAGCAGGGCGCAGGGCCGCAGGTCGCAGAGACCGGCGACGGCGGCGTGATCGACCATCCCCTCGCGAAGCCCGCGCCCTTCACGGTGAGCTCCGAGTCTCCCTTCGTCGTGAAAGAGTGGACCCGGAGCGTCGGCCGCGTGCGTCGCGCGAAGGTCGTGAGGCTCTACAAAGCCGAGTTTCACGCGCCGAAGAAGCCGTCGCCCGACAAGGCCATCGAGCAGTACGTGAACCTCAAGACCGCCGCCGACGGACGCGACGGGATGGGCTCGAAGGTGCTGATCCTCGTGGGCGCCGAAGGGGACGCAGACAGGCCCGAGAACGCGCGCGTGGGCGCGGCCGGCGACGAGATCTACGTGAAGGTGCTCTTCGACAAGAAGAGCAAGCGCAACGCTCCGGCGACGTGGGCGTCGGGCCTCTCCGACGCGAAGACCGTCGACCTCTTCACCTCGGGCAAGGTCACGCTCGGCGCGCACGGCGGCGCGGCCACGATCGGGCTCGACCTGGGCCTCGCGGGCGCGACGACGTGCACGGTCTCCATCGGCGTGACGCCCGAGGCGCGCGACCAGACGATCACCTTCGTGACGTGGCGCAAGCTCTTCTATCAAGCCACGCGGCCCGACACGATGGCGCTCCCGTCGCTCGCGCGCATGACCGCGGCGCTCGAAGAGCTCTTCGTCCGCTATGAGAAGTACAAGGAGCTGCCCTTCACCGAGGCCGACTCTCCGCCCGCGGGCGCGTGGTTCGACGGGCCGATGATGGGCCTCCCCGCGGGTCGCTGCGTGTGCATCGGAGACCACAACAAGGCGCACTTTCACACGAAGTTCGACGACACGAAGAACCCCGTCGGGGTGCACCTCCTGCTGTGTCACACGCAGTTCGACGGCGGGTCGCCCGCGCACGGCTCGGTGGTCGCCGACACGATCGCCAAGGCGACGCACGCGAAGGTGCCGTTTCCCCCCGGCGCGGCGGCGACGGTGTGGTGCCACGAGCTCGACATCAGCACGGTGAACGGGAAGGCGAACGTGTTCCCCAAGGCGATTCAAGACGGCGCCGACGCGGTGCGGAGCGTGACGTGGACGAGCCTCGCCGCCGCGGGCGCCCACGCGGGCAAGTCCGGCGCGGTGCCCGCCGACCACGTGCACGTCGACTGGGTGAACAACCGCGATCTCATCACCATCAAGCTCCCCGTCGACGCGGCGGCGATCATCGACGCGGGCGAGCGCGTGCGGATCAACTACACGGTGCTCTGGGCGCTCGGGGAGTTCCTCGGCGAGAGCGACGGGAAGAGGCCCAACCTCCAGCTCATCGCGCAGCTTTCGAACGACAGCACCAACGACGTGATGGCCCACGAGCTCGGGCACACGATGGGCGCCGTGCTCAAGGCCGTTCCGCCCGGCCTCGTCGCCAGCGATCACGGGTGGAAGTACACCGGCCGCGGTCACCAGGGTCCGCACTGCGCGTTCGGCGCTCCCGCGGCGACCTTCAACGACGCGTCGAAGAACCTCACGGGACTCGGCGCGGTGTGCAAGTGCATCATGTACGGCGCGAACCGAAAGCCCGCTTCGAATTCCAACGGGCGCTTCTGCGAGAAGTGCCGCCCCTTCCTCGTGGCCGAGGCGCTTCAGGACATCACCAAGTGAGGCAACGATGACGACCGGCGTGATGGGCCTCTCGGCCGATGAGTTCTGGAGCGACCTCGAGCGCACCCGCGACGACGCCGCGGCACGCGCGAGCGACGGGACCTGGCGCGGCTACGCCATCGACGCGCCGCCCGTGGTCGACCTCGCGACGCGCACTACGCTGCCCGTCGTGGGCGTGCGGTGCCTCTCGGCCGTCGACAGCGCGCGCCATGATTTTCAGAGCAACGGCATCGTCGTGGCCGTGCGCGTCGAGTCGAACGAGGTCTTCGTCGGACGCGCGTTCGAATGGAAGTACGCCTCTCCGTCGCGCACCCCGCGGCGCCCGCCGCCGCTCACGGTGACCATCACCGACACCTTCACCCTCGACCTCCGCGCGAGGCTCCCGGCGATGCCCTGGGCCCCGGGGACGCTGCGAATCCACCTCATCGTGCTCGACGCCTCGGCGGAGCACGTCGACGTCGCGCTCGAGGGCGCTGCCTCGTCGGCGCCCCCCGCGCTCGATCCGCGTCGCGCGCCGTCGCCCCCTCGCGGCGACCTCCGCCTGCCCTCGTACGAACGCTCCGAGACGTCGCCCGCGGTGCCCGTCGCGCCGGGGATCTCGATGGTGGCCGACCGCGTGGTGCTCCTCGGCGACAACGCGTGGTGCGTGCTCACGGGCAGCTTCAGGCTCCCGGTGACGGCCCCCGACGTCCCCTCGTGGAACGTCGTCGACGACGAGGAGACCGCGCGCCGCGCCTCGATCGACAAGCCCGCGAGCGACGAGCCCGCCGCCTTCGTGCCCGTGACCTTCGTGCTCACCGGCGCGGGGCTCACCGAGCCGTGGACCTACAAGGCCGCGCTGCCTTCGCGCGACGTCCCCATCGCCGTCGGCGACACGGTGACGGGCTTCTTCACGCTCGACCTCCTCGCGCTCGAGGGCTTTCCTCGCGCGGCGGGGACGTACCACCTCTGGGCCTTCTCGGGGCCTGTCGCGGCGGGTCCCGAGACCGTCGCGCTCGTCTCCGAAGAGCGCCTCGCGCCCGCCTGACCACGCCCGAGACAACGGACGCGAGCGATACCCCACCGATGGCCACCGACATCTTCGAGAAGAGCGTGATCACGTTTCGCGGACAGGTGCTGTCGGGGCACAAGAGCGCGAAGACCGCGACCTTCAAGATCTTCAAGAACGGCGTCTTTCTCACGGCCCCGAGCGCGCCGCTCAAGGACAAGAAGTGCGAGCTCCCGTGGCCGTGCCCCGAGCTCGAAGACGACGTCGAGAGCTACGCCCTCTCGTTCAAGATGGAGATCGAGGGACGCGAGTACAACATCACCGACCGCTTCAAGGTGTGGCCGCGCTCGCTCCACCTCACGGCGCTGCGGAGCGACAACGACAAGCCCCTCGCGCACTTCGCGGTGAAGGTCACGCAGGGCGGCGCCGACGCGCCCGCGATCACCGACGCCAAGGGCGAGTGCACGCACTTCTTGAAGAAGCCCGCGCCCTTCGACGTGAGCGCCGAGGCCCCCGGGGTCATCAAGGAGTGGATCGACAAGCTCGGTCGCAAGCGCTCTTTCAAGGCCGAGCGGAAGATCAAGGCCGAGTTCGTCGCGCCCAAGAAGCCCACGCCCGACAAGGCCCTCGAGCAGCTCGTGAACCACACGACCTCCGACGAGGGGAGAGACCTCCACGGGTCGCTCGTCGTGGTGAGGGTCGGCGCCCTCGGAGACACCACGCGCGCGCCCGACGACCGCTGGGGCCAGAAGGACGACGAGGTCTTCATCAAGGCGAAGTTCAGCCGCCAGAGCAAGCGCAACGCGCCGCTCCCTTCACTCAAAGACGCGCTCGACATCAAGCACACGCCCGACGGCAAGGAGTACACGGGCAAGGTCAAGCTCGGCGCGAAGGGCGAACCCGCGCACTTCAAGATCGAGCTGGGCCTGGCGGGCGGTGACACCTGCGAGCTCTCCATCGGCTCGACGGCGGCCTGCGCCGACGCGACGCTCACGTTCGTCAACTGGCGCAAGCTCTACTACCAGCTCACGCTGCCGAGCGGCCTCGCGAAGCCGGGGATGGGCGACATGGAGGGCGCGCTCGCCAAGGTCTTCGTGCGCTACGAGAAGTACAAAGACCTCTCCTTCGCCGAGACCGACGCGCCGCCCGCGGGCTCGTGGTTCGACGGACCCATGGTGAGCGCCAACCTCTCGGGCCGTTGCGTGTGCATCGGCACCCACAACAAGGGGCACTTTCACGCGAAGTTCGTCGACACGAAGAACCCCCGCGGCGTGCACCTCCTCGTGTGTCACGCGCAGTTCGACGGCGGCGCTGGCAAGGCGCAGCTCGCGAACCTCGCGGCGGTCACGATCAAGAAGGCGACGCCGAAGATCACCTTTCCGCCCGACGGGGGGACGAGCCAGTACGGCGCCCGCGTCGACGGCTCGAAGGCCGGCGGCCAGATCTTCGAAATGGCCTTCCAGGACGGCGGAAAGGGCTGGCGCAACGCGAAGTGGAAGAGCCTCGCCGCGACGGGGCCGCACAAGGGCAAGAGCGGCGCGATCCCCGACGACCACGTCGACGTCAACTGGCGCAAGCGGCCCAACGTGGTGACGATGAAGCTCCCCGCCGACGCGGTGACGGTCGTCGAGGCGGGCTTCGACGTGCGCGTCTCGGTCGACGTGTTCTATTCGCTCGGACCCTTCAACGGGGAGTCGGTGCAGCACCTCCAGCTCATTCGAACGCGGCACGCGTCGGAGGGCGGCGACAAGGGGATGAACGGCACGATGACCCACGAGCTCGGGCACACGATGAAGCAGGTGGTCGACAACGTTCCGCCGGGGCTCAAGGCGTCGGATCACGGTCGCAAGTACGAGAAGCGCGGGCATCAGGGGCCGCACTGCGCCGACGGCGTCGACGCCAAGGTGTTCAAAGACGGCGGCTCGCTCAAGGGCCGTACCGACTGCACCTGCGTGATGTTCGGCCAGGGCGCCTCGACGCGGCCCGTCGACTTCTGCGCGCGCTGCTCGCCCTTCGTCACGGCCGAGAACATCGCGAAGATCACGTGAAGGGACGACGGTGACCGCGATGGGCGTGCTTGGCGTGAGCGACGAGGACTTCTGGAGCGATCCCTTCAACGATCGAGATGGCGTGCTCGATCGCCTCGAAGCGAGCGACGAGCTCGGTGTGCTGCTCGACGCGCCGTCGACGGTGCGTCTCGATCTGCGAGACGACGTCCCCGTGGCGGGCGCGCGCAGGGAGCTCGTCTCGACGAGCGTGGGCGCGGGCTTTCGTGCGCGCGCGGTGCTCGCCGTGGCGCGCGTCGAGTCGAACGAGGTCTTCGCGGGCCGCCTCTTCGCGTGGAAGGAGCCCGTCGCCGAGCCCGACGCGATCGCCTCGGAAGAAGAGGACGCGACGGTGCGCACGGGCGCCATCGAGCCCTTCACCGACGCCGTGATGACCGATTTCTTCGCGGCCTCGCTGCGCGCGCAGATCCCCGAGCTCCCGTGGCGCGAGGGGACGCTGCGCGCCACCGTGCTCATCGACGACGACCGCTCGAACGCGGTGACGGTGAAGCTCGTCTCCGCGCCCGGTGAAGATCCTGCGGTGTCGGAGTTCGTCGCGCGCCATCGCAGCCCCGGCTATCCCCGCGCGGTCTCTCCTGTGAGGAGCCCGCGCGCGTCGCTGCCGTCGTACCTCCCCGTCGAAGGGACGCCTCCGTCGCCGCCCGTGCGGGGCATCTCGCTCACGCTGCCCGAGCGCGTCTCGCTCACCGAGGGAGCCTCGCTCGTCGCGCGCGGGAGCTTCACGCTGCCCGTGCTCGAACGCGAGATCGTGAAGCCCTTCGACGCGCACGACGACCGCTTCGGCAAGCTCGTGGGCGCCGGATGGGTCGACGTCGGCGACCGCGACGCGACGGCCGTCATGCCCGTGTCGCTGCTCATCACCGCCGACGGTGGCGACGAGCCCACGGTGATTCGCCTCGACGTGCCCGTGTACGCGCCCGTGACGGCGGGCGCGTCAGCGCGAGGCTTCTTCGCGGTCGACCTCTTTCAGTTCGAGATCATGCCGAGGCAAGCGGGGCGTTACCGCGTGTGGGCGCTCTCGGGGGAGGTGCTCGTGGGGCCTCACGTCGTCGACCTCGTCACCGCGGGCTGAGCGCTTTCTCTCGCCGATCTGCAAAGGGGCTCGCGCCTTCGCGAGACGTACGATCACGCCATGAACAAGACCACCTTCGCCTCGTCGCTCGCGCTCGCGGGCGCGCTCTCGTGCGTCCATCACCCCGCCGTGACGACGCGCCCTCTCTCCACCGCTCGGGCTGTTCCGCAGGTCTCGGGCGAGGTGCGCCTGACGGGCCGCTACGAGGCTCCGTCGGAGCGCCTCAGTCTCGACGCCCTTCGCACGCGACTCCCCGGCGCGGGACGGCTCGGCGCCGACGCGATCGCGTCGAGGCACGCGGTGAGCTTCACCGCCGACGTGACCGTCGACCCCGATGAGCTCAACGGAATGGACGTGATCCAGCGCGGTCCCTTCGCGCTCCAGTCCGCGGAGCTCGACGTGCTGCGACGGAACGGCTTCGCGCTCCTCCCGAGGCAGGCGCGCTCGAGCTTTCTCTCGGGCTACGTCGACCTCTACCTCCGCGATCAGCCCGTGTATCTCAGCGCCGACGCGATCTTCAACGCGCTCCACGAGGGCTTCGACGCGATGGTCGCGAGCCTCGAAGGCGACGCGCTCTCGCCCGCCCTCCAACGCTCGCTCACGGGGATCCGCAGGGCGCTCCAGGGACCCGACGGCGCAGCGCTCACCGCCGAGGCGCGCGCCGACGTCGACACCTACGTGGCCGTGGCGCTCGGGCTCCTCAGCGGCAGCTACGCGCCGCCCGTGGCCAACGCAGATGGCGCCGCGATCAGGGCCTTTCACGAAGCCGCCACGGCCGCGCAGGGCACGCCCACGCTGCGTCTCTTCGGCGAAGATCGGGCGGTCGACCTCTCGCAGCTCCGCCCGCGCGGACACTACGCGGGCGTGGCCGAGCGCGAGCAGTACTTTCGCGCGGTGATGTGGCTCGGGCGCGAGGGCCTGCGCTTCATCGACGTGGTGCATGGAGCCCCCGTGCTGCGTCGTCGCGAGGTCTCCGCGGCGCTCGCGCTGAGGCGTCTCTCGGACGACGAGACGCGGCGCAATTTCGCGCTCATCGAAGACGCCATCGGAGGCTTCGCGGGCGAGCCCGAGGCGCTGACCTTCCGCGACCTCGACGCGCTCTCAGAGGCCGTCGCGCGCGCTGGCGGAATGGGAACGATCACCGACGCGCGGCTCATCGAGGTCATCGATCAGCTCCGCGGAGACCGTCCGCGCGTGGCAACGACGCTGCTCGTTCACCCCGACGGAATGGCCACCACGGTGCCCGAGCCCGTGCAGTTCTCACTGACTCCGCAGCGCTACACGCCCGACTCGATGGTGCTCTCGCGCGTGAGCTTCGACCGCGTCGACGGAGGGCGCGTCCCTCGGATGATGCCCGATCCGCTCGACGCGGCCTTCGCGGCGCTCGGCAACGATCAGGCGCTCGGGCTGCTCGCGCCGTCGCTGGCCCGCTACGACTACGCGACGGAGCTCGAGACCGCGCACGCCCTCGTCGACGCCCACGAGCGGTCGTACTGGGACCGCAGCCTCTATGCGTCGTGGATGTCGGCGCTCCGCACGCTCTCGCCGCGCGAGACGCTCGCCGAGGGGCAGCGGCTCCCGACGGTGATGACCACCGAGGCGTGGGGCAGGAGGCTCCTCAACACGCAGCTCGCGGCCTGGGCCGAGGTGCGTCACGACATGGTGCTCTACGCCGCGCAGTCGTACTCGGCGATGCTCGGGTGCTCGTATCCGCAAGCCTACGTCGACCCGTACCCCGAGACCTGGAGCGCCCTCAACCGCTGGGTTTCGAAGGCCCGCGAGCTCGTCTCGCACGCGACGTGGCGCACGGCTTCGGAGCGCGAGCGATGGGTCCGCTGGACCGCCCACGCCGACGACGTCACGCGCCGCCTCGGCGAGATCGCCGCGAGGGAGCGCGCCGGCGAGGACATCACCTCCGCGCAGCTCGACTGGGTGAACCACGCGGTCAACGCGCGCGAGGAGAACGCCGTGTGCACCACCGTGATCGCCGTCGACGGGGGCTGGCTCTACGACCTCTACGAGCCCCGTCAGGCGTACGGAACATCGCACGTCATCGTCGCGGACCTTCACACGCAGCCCGAAGACGAGCGGGGAAACTCCGTCGGGCGCGTGCTCCACATCGGAACGGGGCGTCCGCAGGCGATGGCCGTGGTGGCGGGGCCTCCGGGGCGCGAGCGGGCCTACGTGGGCTTCGCGTCGAGCTATCGCGAGCGCGTGACCGAGGGCTTCGACCGCCTCACCGATCAGCGCTGGCGCGAGGAGCTCGACCGCGCGTCGTCGCCCGCGTGGCTCGCCTCGGTCTCGGGGCCGACGCAGTAGATCCTCTCGCATGAAGAGCGCGCGAGCGTCGGGCCTCGCGAGGCGTTACCTTGCGGCCGAAGCCGCGAGCGCGGCGCGAGAGGAACGACACCTTCCACCGATGACCGAAGCACCCGTGAGCATGGAGGCCGAGCAGGCCGGTAGGGCGCTCGAAGCGGCGCTGACCGAGCCCCGCAAGCCGATGACGGCGGCCGACGCGGCTGCGAAGAGCGGGCTCGCGCTGCGTGACGCCGCGAAGGGCCTCCACTGGCTCACGGAGCGCTACCGCGGGCACCTGCGGGTCACTGGCGACGGCGAGCTGATCTTTCTCTTTCCCAACGGCTTCACGCGGCCGTGGATCGTGAAGGACCGCGTCTCGATGGCGCTGGAGCGCGTCGCGCACGCGGTCGGCGGGTTCGCGCGCTTCGTCATTCGCGCGTGGCTGCTGATCGTGATGGTGGCCTATGTGATCGCCTTCGTGGCCATTCTCATCGGGCTCATGTTCGCGCGCTCCGAGGGCGGCGGTCGGCGCAGCGAGGGCGGCGGGACGGTCGTTCTGGTGATGCTCCGCGCGCTCTCCGACGCGCTCTTCTGGACCTTTCACCCCTGGTCGCCGATCGCGGTGAGAGGGCCGCTCACCCTCGCGCGCGATGACGACGACGACTTCGAAGAGCGAGAGGCGCGCGACGAGACGCCCTTCTACGAGAAGGTCAACCGCTTCGTCTTCGGCCCCACGGAGCCTCCGAGTGATCCGCGCGAGATGGAGCGGCTCCTCGTCGCGCAGATCCGCGCGGGTCGCGGCCGCATCGGGCTCGCCGACGTGATGCGCGTGACGGGCCTCCCGCGCGAAGACTCCGACATGCTCATGGCGCGGCTCATGGTCGACTACGAGGGCGACGTCGAGGTGTCTGAAGAGGGCGGCATCAGCTACCGCTTCGAAGCGCTTCGAAAGAGCGCCACGGGCGGCGTCACGAGGGCTCCCCGCGCCGCGTGGGACACGCCCGTCGTCGCCGCTCCGCTCACGGGAAACACCGGGGGCGCGAACTTTCTGATCGCCGCGATCAACGGCTTCAACGCGCTGATGAGCATGGTGGCGCTGGGCCTCGGGCTCACGGTGTCGAACGCGCTCGCGCTCATCAGCGGCGTCGCGCTCGCGAAGCTCCCGGCCGACGGGACGGCGATCGCGCTCGGCGTGGTGCCGCTGGCGTTCTCGCTGGGGATTCTTCTGATGCCGCTCGGCCGCGCGGTGCTGCGTCCGCTGCGCGAGGCGCGCGCCGCGAAGGAGCGCGCGCGGCTCTCGGTGGTGCGCGTGGTGGTGAACAACGCGAAGGGCGCGGGCTCCGTCTCAGACCGCGCGCTCACGACCGCGTGGAAGAGCGCCGCGGGCCGCGAGCCTGCGCCCGAGGAGCTGCGCCGCGTGGTGCTCGATCTCGGCGGCGAGGTCGAAGACCGCGAAGACGGCGAGCTGCGGTATCGCTTCGCGGATCTCACCACGGAGGCGCGCGCGGTGGCCAAGGCCCGCGCCGAGGCGAGCGACGACGAGGTGCGCGCGGGCCCCGTGGTGTTCACCAGCGAGCGGTAGGGCCACGGCTTCGCGCTCGACGTTTCGACGGTCAGAACACGTATCGCACGATGACCACGCCCGATCCGCCGGCCGCGTTGGCGCCGCCGCCGCCGCCGGTGTTCGCTTGTCCCGCAGCGTTGTAGGCCCCGCCGCCGCCTGCGCCCGCGCGCCCGTTGCCGTCTTCGCCGTGACCTGCGCCGCCGCCTGCGCGCGTCACAGCCGCGCCGGAGATCGATGACGCGAGGCCCGCGCCGCCGTTGCCACCGACGCCTCCGCTGCTGCCCGTGCCGGGGGAGCCCACCTCGCCCGCGCCGCCACCGCCGCCGCCGCCGATGTAGTTGCCCGAGCGTGACGCCCCGCCATTCATGCCCTGGCCCGCTGTGGCTGCGCCGCCGCCGGTGTTCTTGAATCCGCCGCCCCCGCCCGATCCGCCTGCGCGCCCCGCGTTGGAGCTGTCGCCGTCGCCGCCTGCGCCGCCTCCCATCGCGGTGACGGTCGCGAGTGACGAGGGCATCCCGTTGGCCGAGCGTCCGCCACCTCCGCCCACCGTGATCCTCGTCGCGCCGCTCGAAAGCGTGGTCGTCCCGGAGAGGTATCCGCCTGCGCCGCCGCCTCCGCCTGCGCGCCCGTTGCCGCCTCCGCCGCCTCCGCCGATCACGAGGTACTCGACCGTCGAGGCGCCGTCACACATGAGCATCGCGGCGCCCATCGCGGTGAAGCTGTGCGCGCGGTATCGCATCCCGCCCTGCATGAACTCGCTGGTCGTGCCTCCGCTGCAGCCCGGCTGCGGCGCGGACACGCATGCGCCCGCGACGCAGTTCTGCCCGGCCTCGCAGCGGGTCGTGCACGCGCCGCAGTGCGTAGCGGTGTCCGTCGCCGACTCGCAGCCGTTGTCGAGCGCGCCGTCGCAGTCGGCGAAGCCCGCGACGCAGGCGGAGCCGCACACGCCCGCCGTGCAGGTGGGTGTCGCGTGATCGCGCGTCGCGCAGACAACGCCACACGCGCCGCAGTGCGACGGGGTCGCGCGAGTGTCGACGCATACGCCCGCGCACTCCGTCGTGCCGGTCGGACACGCGCACACGCCGGTCTGGCACGTGAGTCCCGTCGCGCATTCGCCCACGATCGAAGCGCAGCACGCGCGCCCGAGCGCGCCACAGGGCGCCACGTCGGGCGCGACGTCGACACTCCCGTCGATGGCGACGTCGACGCTCACGTCGGTGGCGACGTCGGTGCTCACGTCGGTGGCGACGTCGACGCTCCCGTCGGGGGCGACGTCGACGCTCACGTCGGTGTCGACGTCGACGCTCACGTCGGTGGCGACGTCGACTCTCACGTCAGTGGCGACATCCGCGCTCACGTCGACGGTCACGTCGGGTGTTGCGACGTCACCGCGATCGTCGGCGACTGCGTCGGCGTCGACGAGGGGCGCGTCAGAGACGTCGACCACCGTGAGATCGACGACCGCGTCTGCGCCGCCGTCGAACGGACTGACGCTTGTGTGATGCAGCGCGCACGCGTGCGTGAGCACGGTCACGGCGAGGAGGGCGATACCATTCCGCGCGCTTGGCGGCGTCTTCACGTGCGAGAAGGGAAACCAGGTCCACACGCCACGTCAAGCGACGTCATCGAGGCGGCCATCGTCTGTCGCCTCGGCGCACGGATACCGGGGCGGGCAGCGACCTCCAGCCCGTCGCGAGGGACGCCAGGGAGCGAGCTCGAGGCGACGGCGCGCACGTTGAGCCGACACTTCCATGCTCTGTCTGCGAGGTGGCGGCCCGCCACCCCCTCGCCACCTCGGCCGCCACCCATTCCGCCACCCCCTCCCACGCGAAGATGCTTGAAATAAAGCTACTTCGCGTCGTGGCACGCAGCGCGCAGCTCGTCGCGGCCACGATGAGCGCGAAGAAGACAGCGTGGCACCCGCCGTTTACGAGCTTCCTTCAGGAGCGTTGTCCGCGTTGGGCGAAGGTGACGGGCGAGGTGCAGCTCACAACGGAGCCTCTGCGCGTCGACGACGTCATCGCGGTGCGCGCCGACCGCGACCACGACCCGAGCGACACGGGAACGACCCTGCGCGGGATGTGGCGCTTCGTGGTGGTGGTCGCGCTGCTCGAGTACAAGAGCGTCGTCTGGCCCGCGCAACGCGGCGACGTCTACCGCCTCTTCGCCTACGGCATGCTGTGGCTCTCGGAGCACCAACGCCGCGAACGACGGAGCGACGGATCGCGCGACGAACGCCTCGCCGCGCACGAGGTCACGCTCCTGCTCGCGGTGCCGTCGATCAACGACGCGATCCGCGACGAGCTCGACGAGCTCGGGCTCGCGCTGCCGACCTCCGACGACGGCTACCACTTCGTGACGGGCGCGCCGCTGCCGATGCTCGTGATCGATCTCGGCGTGGTGTGCGAGCGCGAGGACGACGACGTGCTGAGGGCCTTCGCGGGTCATCACGTCCGCACCCTCGCGGCGCAACGATGGATGCGGCAGAATCAATCGGTACGGAGTCAGTCGATGAGCAACCAGGCCACACCCGATCTCGAAGGCTACGAGGAGTTCGTCGCGTTCATGCTCGACGGACTCAGCCCCGAAGAGCGCCTCATGGGCCTCACCACGCAACAGCGGCTCGCGGGGCTCGCGCCGTCCGAACTCCGCGCCGCGCTTCCGCCCTCCGAACGCCTCGCGGACCTCGCGCTCGACGAGGCGATCCTCGCGATGCCCGACGCCGCGCTGCGCGGGCTCACCGAGGAGTTCATCGCCACGCTGCGCGACGACGTGCAGGCCGCCGTGCGCGCCCGCCGCAACGCGCGCTGAGTCAGGGGTGCTGCGCGTTCCAGGTCGGGCTGCTCGTTCTGCCTCGGCGCATCTCGCTGAACCACTCCCGCGAGGGAGAACGCCCTCGCACCAAACCGTGCCGACGGCCGTGTGGCCGACGCTTCGGGGTGATTGACGGCGCTCCTGCGATGGACTCCCATCCGAGGCCACCGTGTCGCTCGACGAACCGCTGCGCTCTTCACAGGTGACCTTCACGCGCACCCGTGCGGTCGGCGTGTTGAGGGCCATCGCCGCGACGAGCCTCATGACCGTCGCGCCGCTCGCCACGGCCATCTCGGTCTATGGCTGGCCCGACTGGCTCGCGTACGCCTGGGCCGCGATGGTCCCGGCGTCACTGCTCATGGCGTCGTTGCTCGGTCTCTCTCGGAAGCGTGAAGGCTCGCTTCGCATCGAGGGCGAACACCTCGTGGTCGAGGGCCTCGGTCGTCCCCTGTCGATCGCGCTCGACGACGTGAGCGACGTGGTGGTCGTGCCCGACTTCAAGGGCGGCGGCATGCTCGAACTCGCGCGACGGCGCGGCGCGGGCGTGAGCGCGCGCGTCGAGGACGTGAGGGCGCTCCACGCGTGGCTCGACGGCACCGCGCTCGCGCAGCGTCGCCGCGTCTCTCGCTTCACCATGGGCGCCGCCTGGCACACCTGGGCCTTCTACGTCGGCTACGGGATCATCGGCCTCGTCGTCGCGCCCTGCTTCGCGGGGATCGCCGCCGGCGCGATCGAGAGCGTGCTCAACGCCATCTTCGGAGCGCACGTGTGGTCTGGCGCCATCTTCGGCGTGCTCACCGTTCTGTTCTGGGCGTGGTTCACGCGATCCCTCGGCCGACGGGCGTCGCCGCCTCGCGTGGAGGTCGGCAACGACGGCGTCGCGATCCAACACATCGACCGCGTCTTCGTGCGCTATGACGCCCTCCTGCGCGTCGAGGCGGGCCACGCCCTCGTGCTGCACCTCGCCGACGGCGCGAGGCGCACGGTGCCCACCTCTGCGGGCGATGGTGTCGACCCCCGCTACGCGAGGTCTGCCGCCGCAGCAATCGAGCTTGCGCGCGAGAGGTTCGCTGCGTCGCGGAACCCCGATGACTTCGGGCTCCTCGAGCGCAACGGTCGACCCGTGGCGGAGTGGCGCGCCGCCCTCGCCGCGCTGCTCGCGCCGAGCGGCGCGTTTCGCGGTGCTGCGCTCGATCGCGAAGGCGTGCTCCGCGTGCTCGACGACCCCGCGGCGTCACCCGAGCGACGCGTCGGCGCCGTGCTCGCGCTCGCCGCTGGGGACCACGACGCGGTGACGCGCGTGCGAGTGGCAATCGATGGCTGCGCCCACCCCGAGACCCGCGAGGCGATGGAGGCCGCCCGCGACGGACGCCTCGATGAGCGCGCCGTCGCGCGTCTGCGCGGATCACTCGATGCTGAGCGCGCCCAACAGAAGGCGAAGCCCGCGTCGAGCGAGCGCTGAGGCCCGTTCCGCGTCACGCGCGGCGCAACGATGGATGCGGCAGAATCAATCCGTACGCGCCCGCCGCAAGGCGCCCAGAAACACCTCCTTCGCGCAGGAAACGCAGCGCGGCGTGGCCGCGAGATGTGGCGCCTCTTTCGCGTGCGATCGCCGTCGGTGATACCGTCGGCACGTGCTCGACCCGATGTGTGACGAAGACCCGATCCGACGCGATCCAACGGTCGCCAGGGTGCGCGCGCGGCTGGCCGAGCTCGACCCCGAGGCGCTCGCGGCGATTGACGACGTCGACCGGACGCTCATCGTCGCGGAGCTCACGAAGGACCCCTGGGCGCGGGTGCGAGAGAGCGCCGCGAATGCCGCATATCTTGAGGGCCTGCGGGCGTGTCTGGCGAGCGCATCGAGTCGCTGATCGATCGCCTCGTGGACGCGGGCGTCGAGTTCATCATCGTCGGCGGGACCGCGGCGGTGCTCCACGGAGCGCCGCTCGTCACGAAGGATCTCGACATCGTGCATCGCCGCACGCCCGAGAATATCGAGCGCCTGCTCGCGGTGCTCCGAGAGATCGACGCGGTCAAGCGCGCGGACTCGCGGCGTCTGCGCCCGACGACGTCGTGGTTCGAGGGTCGCGGGCACATCCTCCTCGACACGCTCGAAGGTCCGCTCGACGTGCTCTGCGAGTTCGAGCCGGGGCAGGACTACGAGTGGTTGGCGCCGCGCTCGGTCGGCATCGCGCGGGGCGAACACACGATTCGGGTCGTCGACCTGCCCACGCTCATCGAGCTGAAGACCAAGGCGGGGCGCCCGAAGGATCGAATGGCCGTCCCGATCCTCGTCGCGACGCTCGAAGAGCGCGCTCGCCGCGACGGAACGGGCTGATTCACGGCGACGCGACCGGCGCGGACACCGAAGCGCCGACGGGCACCCTCGAAGGGCTCCCGTTTCGACGCATCGAGCGGCGAGACAACGTGCTGATGCGACTCGCTCCCTGAACCTCGAGGTGGCGACCCGCCACCCCCTCGCCACCCCGTCCGCCACCCATTCCGCCACCCCCTCCCACGCGAAGACGCTTGAAAGAAAGCTCTTCTGCGATGTGGCACGCAGCGCGCAGTTCGCCGCGGCCACGATGATCGCGAAGAAGACAGCGTGGCACCCGCCGTTTACGAGCTTCCTTCAGCAGCGTTGTCCGCGTTGGGCGAAGGTGACGGGCGAGGTGCAGCTCACGACGGAGCCTCTGCGCGTCGACGACGTCATCGCGGTGCGCGCCGACCGCGACCACGACCCGAGCGACACGGGAACGACCCTGCGCGGGATGTGGCGCTTCGTGGTGGTGGTCGCGCTTCCTGCGTCAGAACTCCGCGCCGCGCTCCCGCCGTCGGAGCGCCTCGCGGACCTCGCGCTCGACGAGGCGATCCTCGCGATGCCCGACGCCGCGCTGCGCGGGCTCACCGAGGAGTTCATC
>JBPOHC010001024.1:0-3117 GCA_052035985.1 Myxococcota bacterium
CGAGGTCAGGCATGTCGGTCGGGGCGCCGAAGCTCAGCGCCAGCGCGGCCTCCCGCTGCGCGTCGGTCCAGATACTCACAGGGTGGTTCGAAAGGTTCGCGAAGCAGGGCGGCGGGTCGACGACCTCTGCCGCAGGTCGCCCGTGGGTCACGGCGTCCACGAGGCTCTTCATGCGCTCGTGCGCAGCGGCGACGTGCTTCTCCGTCTCGTTGAGGGAGTTCTGATTGAACGTGACCCTGAGTGCTCGCTCCCGGTCCACGCGTGGTTCACCCGGTTGCGTTGGTCGCGAAGCCCGCTGTCCGCGGCCTTGAACGCCGTCGCGACCGCGGGGTTCGCGCCGAGCCAACGAGTGACGCGAGACACGGCCGACGCATCGGGGTGCCTCGGACGCTTTGGAGGCCCGGAGACACCCGCGATCGACGAGACGAACCACTCGATGCTCTCGCGATAGCGCGCGTCGTCGGGGGAGAGCGCCAGGGTCTTCGGCTTGTCTCCGCGGGCGTCACCGTCATCCCTCTCGTCGGGGCCATGGAGCCGATCGACGCCGGCCTCGATGCCGATGCGCACCGCGCACGAGGTCTGCAGTTCACGGAGCACGGTGAGGGACTCGACGACGCGCCCTCGCGACGCCATCCACGCCGCGACGCGGAGCTGCGATGCGAGGTACGAGTCCTCAACGCGTCTCCACGCGCAGTCCTTCTCGGCGAGGGCCTGCGTGCTCTCGGCGATGGCGTCGAAGACGAAGCCCAGCGGGGTGAGCGCCGCGTGGCCGTCGAGCTCGCGCGCCGCGCTGACGAGGGAGTCTCCGAGCTTCGATGCCTGGATCCCGAATTGATCGTGGCGCACCAGCGTGAGCGCGTCGCTCAGGCTCTTCATGCGCGCGGGGAGGCTGCAAAGAGCCCTCGGAGCGCCGTCCCTCATCTGCTTCCTGAGCGCATCGAGGTAGGGCCCCGTGCGCTCGACGAGGCCGTCCGCGCGGCCGGTGCGGCTCCACTCGGCGAGGCCTTCGCTCCACGCGGGGAGGTCGAACATCGGCGTGAGGTCGAAGATCGGCGCGCGGAGCGAGCGACCGCTCTCGTTCTGCCAACTCTCGATCTCTCTGGAATTCTTGAAACGCCTACCGGGAACCTCGGGGAGGTCGTCGCGGTTGAACAGCGACTCGAAGGCCCCGTAGTGCAGCCCCTCGACGACGAGGCCGTTCGCGTGACGAAGAAACCCGAGCGCCATCACGGCCGTGGCGGGCAGAGAGCGATACCCGTGTGTGAGGTCGAAGTGCACGCGGCTCCCCACGCCGAGGGCTCTGGCGACCTCGTTGAAGACCATCCAGAGTTCGTCTTCGCTCCGGCCCTCGGGGATCGGGACGAACTCACACGCGAAGCCGAGCTCCGCGAGGCGCTTCTCGAGCCTGTCGCCGTGCACATCCCTGGCCCCCGGGGTGACCGCGATCACGACGCGATCGGGACGCCTACCTTCGCGAGAGAGCAGCTCCAGAATGGCGGCCTGTACGTAGGTCTCGGGCCGCGCCGACGTCGCGTCGCCGCGCCCGTAATGCACCGGCACGTACAACGTCGTCCCGAGGAACGCGAAGAAGACACGCTTGCTCTCTGCCACCGATCGACCTCCCGTGAACCACAACCCCGAAGCATCGTCACCTATCACATCGCTCCGCCGCAGCACGCGAGGGATCTGCGCCGCTCACACCGCATCGCGCGGGGGGCACGCCAGCCCCGATCGAGCGCCGCACCGACGCTCACCCGAAGATGGATCGCCCGAGCTTTCGTCCGAGGAATCCGCCCCCGAGCGCGCCGACGAGCCCACCGACCACCGCTCCGACCGCGTTGCCCAGCACGGGGACCAGGGACCCGAGCGCCGCGCCCGCGAGCGCCCCGCCGTAGGCGCCTCCGGTAGTTCCCAGGGTGCCGGTGGTGCGGGCGCCGTACTCGCTGCCGTCGATCGTTCCGCGCACCAGCGACACCGTGTCGATCACCTGCTCGACCGTCGCGAAGGCCACCGCGGTCCCCGCGTTCGAGCCGGCCACGCGTCGCAGCGACGCGGTCCCTGTGCGGATCGCGAGCTGCTTCGCGCCCTCTTTGATCGTGAGCGCAGCGGCGGTGCGTCCTCCCGCCGAGGCGGCGCCCGTGACGCTTCCGACGCCGACGCGCCTCGCGTACTCGACGCCGTCGATCGCGCCCTCGCGGAGGTCACCGTACGCGTCGATGGCCTCGCTCGCGGCTCCGGCGATCGCGCCGACCGCCGCGGCTCCACCCGCGAAGCGCGCGATGTCCCGAGCGTTCGATCCGAGGAGGTCCTTCGCTCGTACGTCGCTCCCGGCGTTGTGCGCGGCCCGCGTGGTGGTCTCGCTCGACATCCCCGACGAGCTCATCGCCTTCGTGGGCGAGGTGGCGTTCCAGCCCTCGACGGTCTCCTCGGTGCCGACCAGACGAGCGCTGCGATACTGCCCGTCGCCGACGCGCTCACGGAGGTCGCGCAGGCCCGAATCGCTCGTGAGGTCCTTGGCCTGGATGCGCTCGAGAACGCGTCCATCAGGGCGCAGGGTCACGACGTCGACCACCCTCGCGTTGGTCCCCCTGACCAGCTGGGTGCGCTGCCCCTTCACGAGCGCGTCGACGGTGAGGTTGCGCCCGTCGCGGATCGCGACCTCGTGCACGACGCCCTTGAGCTGCGAGCCGAGACCCACGCGCTCGGCGGCCTCCTTCGCCGCTGCGTCCCAGTACGTCTCGCGGGCGCCGCCGAGGCCATCGCTGACGGTGCTCTTCTTGTCGTCGCGTTCGGTCATGGATGCGATCTCCTGTGGGTGAAACGTGGGGAGGAACAACGCCCAACACGTACACGCCGAGCACTGCCTGACATCACCTCTGCGACCCGATCCGAGGAGCCGCGCCGCCACCTCGAATGGCGCCTCAGAGCACCGCGCTCGGTCCCGTCGCGCCGAGCTGACGGGCGGTCGCGCGGTCGAAGATCACCTCGAGCAGCGCGCGGGTGGTCAACACGTCGGCCATCGCACGGTGCGACGGGATCGCCTCGAGCGAGAGGTGTCGCGCGAGGGCCCCGAGCGCGTGTGAAGGCGCCTCGGAGACGAAGCGCCGCGAGAGCTTC
>JBPOHC010000936.1:0-2359 GCA_052035985.1 Myxococcota bacterium
TCGTTGACGCGTTCGCGGTTCGTGGGTACAGTCTGCACATGAACACGACGAACACCGCCGCCGAGTACGCCAAGATCACCGCCCGCATGACGGCGCGCGCCGCCCTCATCGACGCCGCGACCGCGGCCGGTTCGTGGGACGAGGTTGATCGCCTCACGAAGCTCCAGAACCGCGACGACTCCAAGGCGACGAAAGCCTACATCGTGCTCGACGATGCTGCCCGCGCGACGCGCACGCTCTGGACGATGTGACCGACCGCCTCGCCTGACGCAGCCCGTACCCCGAGAGGGGGCGGGCTTTCGGCAGTAGGAGCACAGACGACCATGACCACGACCGATCGCAACACCTCAATCCGCGCACGCATCGCCGCACAGAAGGGGTTCTCCTCGTGGGAGGAGTATCAAGAGGCTGGCCGCGTGCGACGCGCCGCGGAACTCGCCGCCGTGCGAGCGACGATCGCCGCGGAGGCCGCAGCGCGCCGCGAGTCACAGCGCGTCGAAGAGGTGGAGTTCTATCTCTGCACGATGGGCCGCGGTTGGTGGACGTCGACACCCGCGGAGCAGGCGCGCATCCCTGCGTTCGTGGCCGCGAACCCCGGCGCCGACCTCGGGTCTGAGATCACCTACCACCGTCGCCCCGATGGCCGCGTGGTGCGCGTGCGCCAAACGCCTTCCCTGTAGGCACAACGCAGGAATCGCGAGGCGCTAACGATTATTCGTTGACGTTCTCGCGATGCGCGTCTAGAGTCTCTTCACCGACGACGCAGGGAGCGCCGCGGAACGGAGCACAGACGAACATGACGACCCTTCCCGCCTCTATCACCATCGCCGCCTTCGTCGCCTACTACGCCGCCGCGAAGGCCGAAGCGCTCGCGCCCGTTGATGGCTGCGCGCGATGCGCGAAGATCGGCCATCGCGCCGCGTGCTCCGAGCACCGCACGGACCTCCCCACGCTCAACGCCGACGATGCCGACACGCGCGTGTTCCTCTGCACCGAGGAGCGCGCGGAGGCGATTCGCAAGGTGTTCGCGAAACTCCATAAGCGCGCATCGCTCCTCGAAGTCGAAGGCCCGGCGATGGTCGAAGCGCCCGTCGCTGCGATCCCCGTAGGCACCGCGCAAGGAATCGAGCACATCGCCCGCGTCCCCGTCTGCGTGACCGGCGAACACCCTCACCTCAACGGGTGGCATTTCGTCGCGGCGATCGACCACACCAACGGCACGCTCGTGAAGGGAACCGACGGCGACGTGACCGTCAACGTCGTGCATCGCTCGCCTCACGCGACCGCGCGCCACCTCGACGCGCGTTGGTGGACGGCGCCGTCCTACTGCGATCACTGCGCGACCCGTCGCCGCCGCTCGCGCACCTACCTCCTCACCGACGGGCACCGCACCGTGCAGGTCGGGTCTACGTGCGTCGCCGACTTCCTCGGCGGACAGAGCGCAGAGCACCTCGCGATGCTGGCCGAGTTGGAGGCCGCTCTCGCCGACGCGAGCAACGAAGACGCGGACGGGTCTTTCGGTGGCGGGCGTGCGGGTGGGCGCGTCCACGTCGGAGACCTCCTGACGCACGTCGCCTATGTGATCGCAGAGCACGGGTGGGTGTCGCGGGCGCAGGAGCGCATCGACGAATACGGAGCGGGGCGCAGGGTGGCGACGTCGACGCTTGCGACGATGCGACTCTACCCCGGACTCGGACAACCCCGACCGTCATGGGACGTCATCACGTACGACGAAGCCGCGAAGCGCGCCGCCGATGTCATCGCGTGGGTGCGCTCGCTCTTCGACGGCACCGCGGAGTCGCTCGCCTCGCTCGACGACTACCAGCGGAACCTCGTCGCGGCGGCGCTCTCGGGATGCTGCAACGCACGAGACACCGGCCTCGTGGCGAGCGCTTTCGCGGCGAAGGCCCGCGTTGACGGCGCCGACATCGCGCGCAAGTTCGCGAAGGGCGCGGCGGTGTCCGAGCACTTCGGCACCGTAGGCAAGCGCGCGGAGTACGCGTTCACCGTCGAGCGCGTCTTCGACTGCGAGGGCGCTTACGGCACGCTGCACATCCACACGATGCGCGACGATGCCGGACGCGTCGCGGTATGGAAGACCACGAGCGCGCAATTCGACGTCGGCGACCGTCTCACCGGCCGCGCCACCGTGAAGGCGCACGGCGAGTATCGCGGCACGAAGCAAACGGAACTCACCCGCTGCGACCTCGCGCGCGTCGCCGCCGAACACGTCGCCGCGTAGCCCGCGCTCACAGCCTCGCGAGAGGCGCGCAACAGCCCCGCCGCCGAGAGGTCGCGGGGCTTCGTGCGTAGGAGATGACGACCATGCGACTGACCAACGACGCCTTCCGCACGATCC
>JBPOHC010000787.1:0-36570 GCA_052035985.1 Myxococcota bacterium
GAACGATGACCTCCGAAGCCGCGCTGATCGACGAGGCATGGCAGGTCTCGCTGCCCGAGTTCGAGGGACCCCTCGACCTCCTGCTTCACCTCATCCAGAAGCACGAGCTCGACATCTTCGACATCCCCATCTCGTTCGTGACGGCGCGCTACCTCGAGTACCTCGACGTGATGCAGTCGCTCGACCTCGACATCGCCGCCGAGTACCTGCTCATGGCCGCGACGCTCGCCCACATCAAGTCGCGCACGCTGCTCCCTGCCGCGCCGCCCGACGAGAGCGAGCTCACTCCCGACGGAGAGATCGAAGAGGACCCCCGCGCGGCCCTCGTGCGAAGGCTCCTCGAGTACCAGAAGTTCCGCGCCGCGGCCGAGGAGCTGGCCGCGAGAGGCGTCGCGGGCCGTGACATCTTCCAGCGAGGAATCCCCATCGACGTAGGCGCTCCCGACGTCGCGCCGCTGGCCGAGGTGCCGCTCTTCGCGCTCCTCGACGCGTTCGAGAAGCTCCTCAAGCGGCGCAAGCTCACGCTCTCGCACGAGGTCACCACCGAGCGCGTGAGCATCTCCGAGCGCATTCAAGAGATCGTCGAGCGACTGCGCGCGAATCGCACCTCCGTCTTCGACGACCTCTTCGAAGGCGTGCAGACGCGCATCGACCTCGTGGTGACCTTCCTCGCGCTCCTCGAGATGACCCGGCTGCGCATGACGCGGCTCTATCAAACCGGTCCGCTCGAAGCGCTGCACGTCACCCTCGTGCTCGTCGACGTGACCTCCTCCGACGCGCCCCGCGACGACTACGCATGATCGCCCACGGCCCCGAAGAACCCGACCCCGCGCCGCCCTCACCGCCCGACGAGGAGCTCGAAGGCGCAGAGACTCCGACGGCCCCCGGCCTCGCGAGAACGGCCCCGCGCTCGGTCTCCGAGCTGCACCTCAAGGGCATCATCGAGAGCCTGGTCTTCGTCGCCGAGAAGCCCATCACCGTGGCCGAGATCGCCGCCGTCGCGAGGGCCGAGGCGAGGGAGGTCCGCCGCCTCCTCAACGAGCTCCGCGCGGAGTACACGCCCCGCGGCATCCACCTCGACGAGATCGCGGGCGCGTGGCAGTTCCGATCGAGCGCGACCAACGCGCCCTTCGTGAGGGAGCTGCTCCAGGCGAGGCCCGTGAAGCTCTCCCGCGCGCAGGTCGAGACGCTCTCGATCGTCGCGTACAGGCAGCCCATCACGCGCCCCGAGGTCGACGACGTGCGAGGCGTCGACTCGGGCTCGGCGCTCAAGGTGCTCCTCGACCGCAACCTCATCCGAATGATCGGCCGCAAAGACGAGCCCGGGCGCCCGATGCTCTACGGCACCACGGCGACCTTCCTCGAGTTCTTCGGGCTGCGGTCGCTGCGGGATCTGCCCGTGCTGCGCGAGTACACCGAGCTCTCGCCCGAGAGCGAAGCCACCCTCGCGCGAGAGATGGCCGACGGCGGCGAGAACGCCGAGAGCTCCAGCGCGAAACCCGCGGAGAGCGACGGGGCCGCGGGCGGAAACGTCGCGGGCACGGCCTCCACGGATTGACCCTCGCGCGCGTCCTGGAGTACCTCCTTCGCCCCGCCATGTACTTCCAGGAGCTGATCCACACGCTGACTACGTTCTGGACGAGCCGCGGCTGCGTCGCGGTGCAGCCGTACAACAGCGAGGTGGGCGCCGGCACGTTCAACCCCAACACCTTCCTCCGCGCGCTCGGCCCCGAGCCCTGGAACGTGTGCTTCGTCGAGCCCTCGCGCCGCCCCGCCGACGGCCGCTACGGCGACAACCCCAACCGGCTCCAGCAGTTTCACCAGTTCCAGGTGATCCTCAAGCCGTCGCCGCTCGACATCCAAGACCTCTACCTCGCGTCGCTCGGGGCCATCGGCACCGACCCCCTCCGCCACGACGTGCGCTTCGTCGAAGACGACTGGGAGTCGCCCACGCTCGGCGCCTGGGGCCTCGGCTGGCAGGTCTGGCTCGACGGCCTCGAGATCTCGCAGTTCACGTACTTTCAACAGTGCGGCGGCTTCGACTGTCGACCCGTCTCCGGCGAGCTGACCTACGGCCTCGAGCGCATCGCGATGTACCTGCAAGACGTCGACAGCGTGTACGACCTCATGTGGGCCCCGGGCGTGCGCTACGGCGAGCTCGCGAAGCGCGCCGAGTGGGAGTGGTCGACCTACAACTTCACCGAGGCCGACCCCGACTACCACCGCGACCTCTTCGACACCTGCGAGAAGCAGTGCCGTCGGCTCCTCACGCTCGAGGAGCAGCGCATCGAGACCAAGAAGGGCCCGCGCGTCGAGCTCGCGTACGCGAAGGCTCCCCTCGAGCGCCTCGTGCTCCCGGCCTACGATTTCTGCGTGAAGGCGTCGCACCACTTCAACGTGCTCGACGCGCGCGGCGCCATCTCGGTCACCGCCCGGCAGGACTACATCAAGCGCGTGCGCGGCATCGCCCACCGCTGCGCCGAGAGCTGGCTCGCGCAGCGCGAGGCCATGGGACACCCGCTCCTCAAGGCCCCCGCGTCGAGCGCCCCCGCGTTCGCGCACCACGGCTCGCGCTGACCCTCGGAGCCGCCCATGGGCATCGAGAGCGCAGCACCACTACCCGGCCGCAGGCCGCGCATCCTGCTCGTCGACGACGACACGCTGCTCCTGCGCGCGGTGGTCCGCATCATGTCGATCCTGGGCCCGCAGGTGGTGCCCGCGCCCGGCGGCGCCGAGGCCCTCGAGACCCTCGCGCGCGACCGCGATTTCGACCTCGTCATCTTCGACATGGACATGCCCCCGCTCCACGGCCCCGAGTTCATGCGACTCGCGCTGGCGCAGCACGCGGAGCTCCGCGGGCGCCTCGTCCTCGCGACGGGGCGCGTCGACGAGTTCGCCCAGTCCGTCGCCGCCGAGGGCGGCTGTCGCGTCGTCGAGAAGCCCTACTCGCCCGAGAAGATCGAGGCGCTCCTCAGCGCTCGCTGAAGTCCACCGCGCCGACGTGGTGGTCGATGACGCCGTCGACCACCGCGACGACGTCGATGCGCGCGTCGATCACACCCCGCCGCGCCGCGTGACGCACGGCCGCGCGGCGCATGCGGGAGCACTTCGCCGGGGTCAGCGTCTCGAGGGGGTGCACCATCGCGCCCGCGCGGCACGAGCGCACCTCGACGCAGACGAGCGTGGCGCCGTCGAAGGCGACGAGGTCGATCTCGTCGCGCCCCACGCGGAGGTTGCGTTCGACGACGACGTAGCCCTTCTGTTCGAGGTGTGACGCGACGAGCGCCTCGGCCGCGCGACCGCGCGCCGTGGCGCTCTGCGGAGAGGCCATCGGTGGGATCAGGCCCCGGTGTCGGTGCCCGTGCGGATGCAGTAGGAGCCCTGGACGCCAGGGTTGTACTGGGGACCCGCGAGGTCGGTCTTGCAGGTGAAGCCCTCGGGGCAGGTGCAGAGCACGCTCTGGTCGGTAGAGCCCGCGAGGCTGGCGGGCACGCCGCAGCGGCACGTGCAGTACACGCGACGCGGGCGCTCGCGACCGGTCATGTCGTTCGCCTCCGCGTAGCGGTACACGAGACAGATGCGCGAGCGGCACTGGAGCGACTGGGTCTCGAGATAGATCTCGGTACCCTGGAAGCACCCGCCGGTCATACCCGTCATGTTGGGGTTGCAGGGCATGCCCCCAGGGCGCGTCGGAGCGCAGGGGTCGCCCACGCCCGGGTCACCACACCCCATGACACCCGCCAGGACGCCGAGTCCGAGGGTTGCGATCAGTCTCCTCACGGCCACCATGAACACTCCTCAAACTGCTTGATTGCAGCGAGATTGCGCAACGCAACCCGCATGCCGTACCACCGGACGGGGCGCACGCTAGCGTTCGCGAACCGACACCGTCAAGCGCAAAGCTCGGAGCGCGAGGGAGGGGCGGGGAGGGCCCTCGATCGCGTCTCTCGCCACCACCCGCCAACGAGGTGATGGGTGATGGTCACAACGCTGACCATTGGCGGCGGTGAAGCGGCAACGAGGGGGCGCACATCGGAAACGCTTCTCTCTCAGAAAGACATCATCTAGAGTCGCGCCGATTCACGCGGTGTGCGCTCGTCGCGCGCCGTGGCACGGATGATGTTTCATGCGTCTGCAACGCGCTGACAGGGCGCGACAGAGAGAGGCAGTGAGTGATGGTGCGCAGGGTTGACTGGAAGATCCTCGCGGGCGCGGGGGCACTGGCGGTGGCGCTCGGGATCTCGGCGACGGCGATGGGGCAGCAGGCCCAGCCGGACATGAACTTCGCGCAGGGGGCCGCGGATGCGCCGCCTGCCGAGGGTCCGCCGAGCGAAGCCCTCGCCAACGCGCTGCGGCTCTACCAGCAGGAGCGCTACCAGGAGGCGTGCGTACAGTTTCAGCGCGTCGTCGAGGGCGAGACGGGTGACGCGCCTGCGAACCAGCAGAAGGCGCAGTTTCACCTGGGCAAGTGCCTCTACCACCTGGGGTTCTATCAGTCGGCGCTCGCGGTCTTCGACGAGATCGTCGAGCGCGGCAACGCGCACCTCTACTTCCGCGCGACGCTCCAGTGGCTGGCGCAACTCGCGTCGCAGCTCCCCGAGCCCGCGGACATCATCCGCCGCGTCGGTCGGTACCCCACCGAAGACCTCGACCAGTTCAACAACAATGAGAACCGGGTGCTGTTCAATCAGCTCCTCTTCCTCATGGGTCGGAGCAAGTACAAGGACGGGGCGTACGACGACGCCATCACGCTCTTCCGCCGCGTGCAGCGCAACTCGCCGTTCTACGTGCAGTCGCGCTTCTTCGAGGGCATCTCGCACGTCAACGCCCGCCGCTCGCAGCCCGCCGTCGAGGCGTTCCGCGAGGTGCTCCACGCGCTCGAAGAGGGCGTCGAGGGCGTCGAAGACGAAGACCGCATGGGCGACCTCGCGTGGCTCGAGCTCGCGCGAATCTACTACTCCACGCGCCACTACGACTCGGCCGTCGAGAGCTGGAACCACGTCGACGTCGACTCGGAGTACTGGCTCGACGCGCTCTTCGAAGAGAGCTGGGCGTACTTCCTCCAGCAGGACTACCCCCGCGCGCTCGGCAACATCCACACGCTCGGCTCGCCGTTCTTCACCACGGCCTGGTACCCCGAGTCGCTGGTGCTCAAGTCCGTGATCTTCTTCTCGTCGTGCCGCTACGACGAGGCCGAAGAGGTGCTCGCGCAGTTCAACGAGCGCTACGGCGACCTGCGCCCCGAGATCGAGCGATACCTCCAGCAGTACCAGGACGACACGAGCTTCTTCCGCTTCCTCAAGGACGTGCGCGAGGGCCACGCGAACCTGCCCAACCGCCTCCGCCCCGTCGTCGAGAGCGCGTTCTCGGATCGCACGCTCCTCCGCAACATCGAGTACGTGAACCAGCTCGAGGGCGAGGAGCGCCGCCACGCGCAGATGCCCCAGGCGTTCCGCAACAGCTCCGTCGGCGCGCGCATCATCCAGGACATCGCCGTCGCCAAGAGCTTCGCGATCGAGAACGCCGGCAACCTCGCCCGCGGCCGCTACACCCGCGCCGTCGACGAGCTCGCCGACCTGCAGAACCAGGGCACCGCCATCCTCATCGAGATCCTCAACGCCCGCCGCGGCCAGCTCTCGCAGGAGATGCAGCAGCAGCAGGTGACCGTGCAGGAGTCGCGCGCCAACCGCGTGACCGCCGACGAGGAGCACTACCTCTGGCCCTTCAACGGTGAGTTCTGGCGCGACGAACTCGGCTTCTACCGCCAGGTCATCACCTCCCGCTGCGGCCGCTGACGAGCGTCAGCGCAGCGCCTCAAAGAAGACACCGCGCGAATCCCCGTTCGCGTTGCTGAGACACGATTAACCTCTCCCACGGAGAAATCGAATCCATGATTCGCGGAACGCATCCCAGAGTCGCGTGGGTCCTCGCGGCTGTGTGGTTCCTCGCGGGCGTGCTCGCCATCGCGCAACCACGCCGTCAGGGCAACCGCACCAACGCACCGGCCGCCGCAGAGACGGCGACCATCCCTACGGTGCCCACGGTCGCAGCCAACGTGTGCATCGCCGATGAGGCGCGAACGCGGGCCACGGAGTGCCCCGCCAACGCGACGCACTTCGGCTCGCACGCGTCGACGGGCCTCCCGGGCGCCGTGCAGCGCACCGAGGAGAACAAGAACAAGAACAAGTCGAAGGCCGCCCGCGCCCCCGGCACGCGCATCGGCACGCGCGACATCCTCCGGCAGCGGCAGATCCAGGAGCGCAGCGAGCAGCTGCTCCTCAACGAGATCCGCCTCACGGCCACGCTCGTGCGCAACATGCGCCCGAACGACGCCAACCGGCCCCCCGCGCTCATGCGCCTCGCCGAAGACTACCAGGAGCTCCTGACGGCCAAGAACGGCGCCGCCGAAGAGCTCGAGGAGGACGTCTTCCAGGCGCGCCAGGCCCACAACGACGCGCAGGTCGCCGCGCTCCAGGCGAGGCAGCAGACCTTCCGCACCGAGGCCGGGCAGTACCGCGAGCAGCTCATCCGCACCTTCCAGGTGCTCGTCGAGAGCGCGCCCAACTACGAGCACATGGATCAGGCCCTCTTCTATCTCGGCTTCGCGCTCCAGGACGCGACCCGACACGACGAGGCGCTGCGGGTCTACCGCACGATGATCCAGCGCTTCCCGCAGTCGCCGTACGTGCCCAACGCGTACCTCTCCTTCGCCGAGCACTACTTCGACACGGGCGAGATGGAGAACGCGCGGCTCTTCTACGAGCGCGTCCTCGCCGTGCAGGACGAGAACAACCAGGTCTTCGGCTACGCCACCTACAAGATGGCCTGGGTGCTCTACAACCTGAACGACTACGAGGGCTCGCTCCAGAAGTTCTTCGAAGTCATCGAGTACGGGCGCCAGCACCCCAACGCGCCGTCGGTCCGCTCGCTCCTCGGCAACGCGCGCATGGAGCTCGTGACGGTCTACGCCCAGGTGTACGGCAGCGCCGCGCACCCGCTGAACCCCACCAACGCGCTCAACACCTTCCGCCGCTACGCCGCCGACGAGGGCAACGCCTTCGAGATGTTCGAGAAGCTCGCGGAGCTCTACCACGACAACGGTCAGTGGCCGAACTCCATCGCGATGTACCACACGCTGATGGAGGCCCGCTCGTCGGATGACAAGCTGTGCTTCTGGCAGTCGCAGGTCGCGCGCGCCGTCGTCGCCTCGCGCCCCAAGCCCGAGCAGATGACCGAGGTGCAGCGCCTCGTCGACATGTACAACACCTTCCGCAGCTCGCAGCGCACCGCGGAGGTCAAGACCGTGTGCCGCAACAACGCGGCGCGCGTGGTCTTCGACGTCGCCTCGCACTGGCACCTCGAGGCCATCGGGCGCAGCGCCGAGGGCGCGCAGCAGACGCGCGGCACGCGCGACCGCAACACCATGCGCATGGTGGGCGAGCTCTACCAGAAGATCCTCGACGAGTTCCCCGAGTTCGATCAGGTCGAGTTCCCCGAGTACCAGCGCCCCGACTGGCCCACGCGGTACCGCATCGCCTACTACCGCGCCGACATGCTCCGCGACATGGAGAACTTCCAGGACTGCGGACCCGCGTACGACGCCGTCGTCGAGATGAACCCCACGGGCGAGTACACCGAGGACGCCGCCTACAAGGCCGTGCTCTGTTACAACGCCCTCTTCGCCCGCAGCCTCAACGAAGAGGCCACGCACCGCGGCGACCGCGGGGCAGCCCGCACGGCGGCCTCCAACGCGCAGCGCAACATGACCGAGGCCCAGCGCCTCGTGCAGGAGCGCATCCGGTCGGTGCCGCGCGACCTCAACCGTCAGGAAGAGGGCATGCTCCGCGCGTTCACGCGCTACGTGTGCTTCGTGCAGAACGCGCCCGCGGGCGGACCCGCCGCCCCCGCGATCGACGGGCAGGACCCGCGCACGGTGATGCTCACCATCAAGTACCGCCGCGCGTACCTCTACTACAACGCGAACCACTTCGAAGAGGCCGCGACGATCTTCCGCGACATCGCGAACACGCCCGCGGAGACGCCCGACCCCGAGAACCTCCGCGAGATCTCCGCGGACCTCTACCTCGACGCCCTCAACGTCATGGGCTCGATGTGGAACCCGCAGCGCCCCGCGTGCTTCGACTCCATGAGCGAGGAAGTGCCGCGCTTCGTCGGGTCGTTCTGCACGCCCGCCGCGCGCCCCCAGCACGAGGACTTCTGCCACCGCATGGAAGAGCTCCAGTGCCAGATCCTCCGCAAGAAGGCTGAGGCCCTCGCGGGCTCCGGCCGCCACGGCGAGGCCAGCCAGGAGTACATCCGCATCGTGCGTACGCACCGCGAGTGCGGCCGCCTCGACGAGATGCTCTACAACGGCGCGATCGAGAGCGACGCGGCCTTCCAGCTCGGCCGCTCGATGCGCATCCGCGAGCGCCTCGTGCAGATCTTCCTCCCGCGCAACTCCACGTGGGCGCAGCGCGCGCTCTACCGCCTCGCGGGCAACTACCACGCGATCCAGGTGTTCCGCCGCGCCGCGGACCTCTACGAGCAGTACGCCGAGTACGTGCAGTCGCACCGCACGGAGGCCGTCAACGCCGCCCGCGAGGCCGCGCGCGTCACGCACCAGCCCGAGGAGGACGTCATCGCCCAGGCCGCCGACGCGCTCCGTCAGGCGACGATCTTCCGCATCGGTCTCGGCGAGGAGCAGCACGCCCTCGACAACGCGCAGAAGTTCGCGCGCTACTTCGGCTCCGACCCGTCGCGCCGCCGCGACGCGGCCAACGTGGTGTTCTCCATCGGGCAGATCTACACCGACCGCGTGGCGCGCCTGAAGCGTCAGCCCGTGAACGGCGCCGAGGAGCGTCACCGCCGCGACGGCGAGATCCGCAGCGCGTGGAACGACGTCGTGCGGCACTACTCGGGCTTCATGCGCACCTACGCGGCGCAGGGCACGCTCGACCAGAAGATCCAGGGCGCCGTCGCCCTCGGCCGCGGGTACTGGAACATCCAGGACGAGCGCCAGGCCAACCAGTACTTCAACCAGGCCTCCACGCTGTGGGGCACGGGCGAGCACCCCGAGGGTGAGGCCACGATCCGCCGCGAGCTCGACGACGCCGTCGAGGGCGACGCCGTGGACAAGAGCAAGGAGGCCGTCGCAGAGGCGCGCTTCTACCTCGCCGAGGTGACCTACCAGCGCTTCCGCGCGCGCCGCCTGCCCGTGTACCGCGGGGCAGGGACGCGCCGCGCGTACGACACCTGGGCCGAGCGCACGCTCAACCCGTTCATCACGGAGCAGATGCGCTTCCTCAACGAGGACGCCACGCAGCAGTACACGGTCGTCGTGAACATGCACGTGCCCAACTGGGAGGTGGCCGCCAACGCCCGCCTCGCCGACATGTTCTTCCAGTTCGCGACGTACATCCGCACGGCGCCGCCGCCGCCCGACATCGCGCGCAACAACGAGCTCCTCGACGCCTACAACGTCATCCGCGACGAGCAGACGCAGCGCTTCGTGAACATCGCGACGACGGGCTTCCAGCGCTGCATCCGCACCTCGACCACGGTGCACTGGTTCAACGAATGGACGCGCCTCTGCGAGCACGAGCTCAACGAGATCGACCGCGCGCGGTTCCCCGTCGCCGACGAGATCCGCGTGGAGCCCAACCTCATCTTCTCGCGCGCCACCGACGCGCGCCCCGTCTACTCGCTCCAGTCCTCGGCAGAGGCGCAGGACGAAGAGTCGCAGGGCGCGACGCCGGGTGCCGAGGGTGGCGCTCAGGGCGCCAACTGAAAGGATCGATGACGCCATGAAGACGACACGACTCCTCACGCTCGCCCTGACGATCCTCGCGACGGCCTGCGGCAGCACGAGCACCAACAACAGGGTCACGGCCGCCAACGCCGCCGTGAACCCCACCACGGGCCAGACGGTCACCACCGCGACGGGCCAGGCCGTGAGCCAGGACGCGAACTCGCGCTTCAACTCCGCCGCACAGGCGATGCGAACGCACGACGACGCCAACAGCGGCCGCGGAGACTGGAACGCCGACGCCTGCAACGAGGTCGCGGGACAGTTTCAGGAAGCCGCGCAGGCCCAGCCCAACGGGAACTTCCCCGAGGCCTGGTTCAACCGCGGCATGGTCTTCGTCCGCTGCAACATGACCGAGCAGGCGGCGCAGGCCCTCAACCGCGCGGTGCAGGCCGGCGGCGACCACGGGTACTGCCGCGCGAAGGTCCAGCTCGGCGTCCAGGCGTACCAGCGCCGCGACCTCTCCACGGCTCGCTCGTCCTTCGAGGAGGCGATCCGTCAAGACCCGACCCACTGCGTCGAGGGCTACACCAACCTCGCGATGATCCTCCGCGAGGCGGGTCCCACGAACGATCACGACTGGGGCGAGGTCATCCGCAACATCCGCGCGGCCCTCGCGCTCGACGACCGCTACCTCCCGGCGCGCAACCAGCTCGCGCTGTCGTACCTCCAGCAGGCGGGCGACGACCCGAACTCGCAGCGCATCTTCCTCGCGGGCCTCGTGTGCGCGCAGGCCGCGCAGGTGGCGGCCTCGGCGCAGGCGGACCTCACGGCCGACGTGCGCGGGTTCATGGCCGACCTGCATAACACCTGGGGCATCATCGACATCCGTCGCGGCGAGATCATCAAGGCGCTCGGTCACTTTCAGCGCGCCTACCAGCTCAACCCGACGATGTTCGAAGCCTGGGTGAACTACGGCACGATCAACCTCTCGTTCCGCGGCTACCAGGACGCGCGAGAGGCCTTTCAGCACGCCGTCGAGCTGCGCGCTGACAACTACGACGCGCACATCGGCCTCGGCGTGGCCCTGCGCGGCCTCGCCCGCGTCGACGCGACGCCCGAAGACCAGCGCCCCGGGCTCATCACCCAGGCGCAGCAGGAGTACGAGCGCGCTCGCACCCTCGACGCGAACCGCCCGGACTCGTACTACAACCTCGGCGTGCTCAACATGAGCTACCTCGGGGGCGCCACGGCCGACCTGGAGCACGCGAGGGACTTCCTCCAGCAGTTCCAGACGCACGCCGGGGCGCAGCCCAGGTACGCGACGCCGGTGCAGCAGGCGCGTCACCACATCGACAACATCAACCACACGCTCGAGGCGCTCCGCGCGATGGCGAGCCTCCCCGGCGGCGGCGCGACCCCCGCTCCGACGCCCGCTCCTGGCGCCACTCCCGCCCCCGGCGCGACGCCTGCTCCGGGTGCGACGCCCGCGCCTGCTCCGGGTGCGACGCCCGCTCCGACGCCCGCCCCTGCGGCCCCGGCTCCCGCCGCGGCGCCCGCTCCCGCCGCGCCCGCGCACTGACCTCCCAGACACAGCACGCCACAAGCTGGAGCGCGTGAGCGCTCCACGCTGACGCGCCCCTTCTCCTCTCGCGAAACCCCGGTCGAAGAGGCACCCCCCTCTCTCGAAACGCTGCGACGCATCGTTCCGGGTGGCACCCCCCTCTCTCGAAACGCTGCGATGTCGTGATCCGAGAGGGCCCCCCCTCTCTCAAACCGCTGCGACGCGGTGATCCGAGAGGGTACCCCCACTCTCAAACCGCTGCGATGCATCGTTCCGAGAGGGTAACCCCCTCCCAGACCGCCACCCCACAGCGATCGCGGGGGAGGGGATAGCTCGGCCGTTGACTCGCCTCGAAAGCGATTGATAGATTCCCCGCCATGAAGATCAGGCTCGCCGTGCTCACGTTCGCTCTGGTGACCCTCGCGGGGACCTCCGCGTTCGCGCAGAACCGAGGGGGCAACGCCCAGGCTGCCGGTGGTGCTGGTGCTACCCGCACGCAGGAGTTCAACTTCACCGATGAGCTCGTGCAGGGCCAGCTCGTGCGCCCCGACGGCGAGTCGACGCGCGTGCGCCGCCGCGCCGCGGGCATCTCGCTGATCCGCATCCGTGAGCACTTCGTCCCCGAGATGCTCAAGTCCGTCGAGAACCTGTGACCGTCAGCTCCGTCGGAGTGGAGGGGCGCTACGCGAGTGCGTGGGCGCGCTCTCCCCGACGGTCGACGGGCCGCACCACCGATCGGTAGAGATTTTCGAGTTTGCGGTCCGAGGATGTACTTCGGATGAAGAAGCTCATGGCCTTCTCGCTGGTCGCGCTCTCTCTCTACACGACTGCGGCCTCCGCACAGGGACACGGCGCGCGCGCGCACAATTCCAGTGTTCCTGCGCCCGACCAGGAGATGACCTTCACGGATGAACTGGTACAGGGGCAGCTCGTTCGCCCCGACGAGTCGACGGTTCGCGGGAATCGTCGCACTCATGGCATCAGCCTCTTGCGCGTGAGGCAGCATTTCGTGCAGGAGATGCTCAAGACGGTCGAGAACTTCTGACCGGGTCGCGTGTCAGACGTCTCCGGAATCGAGGAGCTCATCGCGGAGCGTCCCCGAGACACCGGAAAGGAGCTGCGTGCCGCGCCTCCCAAATCTCTCCAAGGCACGCTAAGACGGGAAAACGATGGCTCAGAAATTGGTCGTTCCCATCACGTTCCAGATCTACCAGAACGGCGCCCTGGTCCGCACGGAGACCATCGCGCAGGACGTGATCAAGATCGGACGTGATCAGAAGTCTCACCTTCGCGTCGAGGACGAAGGCGTCGCGCGCATGCACGCTGTCATCGAGGCGAAGCCCGACGACGTGCAGATCATCGATCTCGGCTCGGGCACACAGGTGAACGGCCAGCCCGTGAACAAGTGCTCGCTCCGCTCGGGCGACACCTTCCAGCTCGGGAACACGCGCATCACCGTGGAGATCGGCGCGGCGCGTGAAGCCTCCGCCGTCACCGCGGGACCCGTCGCTGCGTCGGGCTTCGTGGCCCCCACGGCGACCGCGATGCCGTCGGCTCCGGCCTCGCTCGGGGCCTCCTTCGGCGTGAGCTCCACCGCCGCGGCGGTCGACGGCGAGGAGATCTACCAGCTCATCAAGCGCGGTGAGATCAACCCCCACGAGGTCGAAGAGGTCGGCGGACACGCCGTCGAGGTCTCGGTGCTCTGGAAGAGCTCCATCCTCCACGTCGCGCACCTCGACAACTCGAAGAACTTCGTCCTCACGTCGCACGACCCCAAGCACGCGCCCGACAGCAACGTGCTCATGGGCTCGCTCGCGGTGGGCGGCGCGCTCATGCTCGCCGGCGCCGCGATCGCGAACGGCGTGAGCGCCGACATGACCGAGGGCGTGCGCAACGCGATCGGCAACAAGAGCATGCTCGTGGGCGGCATCGGCGCCATCACCACGCTCGTGGGCAGCGGCGTGGCCGGTCAGCTCCACCACAAGAACGAAGACATGATCGCCGACACGAGCCGCTTCGTGGTCGGCTCGGAGCTCCTCGGCGGCGCGATGGACATGCCCATCGTGATGAACGGCGGCGGGACGCGCTTCGTGTTCCTCCCCGACGCGACCGGCGAGGTCGAGCTCCAGGGCGTCAAGCGCTCGCTCGAGGACCTCAAGTCGCAGGGCCACGCGCGCCCCTCGTCGGCCGTCCCCGGCGGCTTCGAGGTCAACATCGCCCCCGAAGGCCGCTACCGTCAGGAAGTGGGCGGCCTCACGATCATCGCGAAGGTGGTGGCCCCGGGCCGCATCGTCGCGGGACACATCAAGCGCGACAACCCCATGGTGGGCGCGATGGCGGGCTCGGGCCTCTTCGTCGCCGCCGTGATGGCCACGCTGCACTTCGCCGTGTCGGACTCGTCGGGCTTCCTCTCTTCGGCCAACGAAGACGACCGCCTCGCGGAGCTCCGGGCGTTCATCCAGCGTCAGCAGGAGCGTCAGCCCGAGCAGCAGCAGCAGCAGAACGACGACCAGCAGGAGGGCGGCACGGGCACCCGTCACGCTGGCGCCGAAGGCAAGATGGGTCGCCGCGACGCGCCGACGCGCAGCGCCCGCTACGCCATCAAGAACAACAACGAGCCCCCGCACCTCTCGCGTCAGCAGGCGCGTGAGCAGGTGCAGAACCGCGGCATCTTCGCGGCCCTCGGCGCCCTCGGCGGCGGCGCTTCGGGTGGCGCTTCGGGCATCGTCTCGCCCTTCGGCGGCATGACCGAGTCGGGCGTCGACAACCAGAACGCCAACGGCAACATGACGGGTGACGCCGTCGGTGATGCGTTCGGATACGGCGGCCTCGGCGCGACCGGCACGGGCTGGGGCGGCGGCGGCACCGGCGAAGGCACCATCGGCATGGGCAACATCGGCACGATGGGCCACGGCTCGGGGACGGGCAGCGGACAGGGCTACGGCGCTGGCGCGGGTCGCGGCCTCCGCGGTCGTGGGACGTCGGGGCCGACGGTGCGCGCGGCGCCGCCGGAGATCAGCGGTCTGCTCTCGCCCGAAGCGATCCGGCGCGTGGTGCTCCGCAACCTCGGTCAGGTGAACCACTGTCACGAGCAGGGGCTCGCCACGAACCCCAACGCCGCGGGGCGCGTCACGGTGCGCTTCGTCATCGGCGGGTCGGGCAGCGTGATGGGCTCCGGCGTCGCGGGGAGCACGTACCCGATCCAGAGCGTGGGCGACTGCATCGCGAACGCGGTCCGTCGCTGGCAGTTCCCGGCGCCCGAGGGTGGCGGCGTCGTGACGGTGAACTACCCGTTCAACCTCCAGCCGCCGGATCAATGACCTCAAAGGCGCGCTGAGCGCGTCGGTCGATTCCCCACGAAGGCCGGAAGGAGACGTAACGCTCCCTCCGGCCTTCGCGCATTTCGTCGCTTCCGAACCCCATGAATCACAGTGTTTCCGCCGAGGCGCGAAAGCGTGGACGCGGGCGTATTTCGCTGTTGAGCCGCGCGAATGCGCTCGCCTATGATCCGCCGCATTCCAACGGGTTTGAGCGATCTCGCGAGGAGCGGAATGAATCGTGTGTTCTGTGGGCTGGTTGCGCTGCTTCTGCTCGGCGGATGCAGCGAGCACGACCGGCAGGCGATCGAGGACAACAACAGCGGGATGAACCTGCTCCGCGCGGGGCGTCTCGCCGACGCGCGCGACCGCTTTCAGCGCGCGGCCGACGAGGACGCGAAGTTCGACCAGCCGCTCTACAACCTCGCGCTCGTGCACATCAAAGGGCACGAGTGGGGCAACGCGGGCGAGGCCCTGACGCGGGCCATCGCGCGCAACCCGCGCAACGCCGAGTACCACTACCTCCTCGGCAATACGCACTACGAGCAGGAGCACTGGGAGCAGGCGCGCGCGGCCTACAACCAGGCCGTTCAGATCGACGCGAGCCTCTACCTCGCGCACTACCGACTGGGCGAGGTGGCCGATCACCTCGACGAGCCGCAGGCCGCGCTTCAGGCGTACACGAACACGCTCACCAAGGCCCCGCGCGCCTACCGCGCGTACGTGCGGCTCGGGCGCGCGTACTACCGTGCGCACGACTACGACCGCGCCATCCAGGTGCTCCGCGAGGGGCTGCGCGTGGCGCCTGAGGGCGCGGTGGAGCGCGGCTCGATGCGCAACATCCTCGGCAACGTGCTGCTGGAGCAGGGGCACCGCGAGCAGGCCATCGACGAGTTCGTCGCCGCGAACCGCGAGGACGCCGAGCTCGCCGAGGCGCTCTTCTCCGCGGGCTACACGAGCGCGGAGATCCCCGAGCGTCGGCAGCAGGCGATCCTGTATCTGCAGCGGTTCATCGAGGCGCGCGGCGGCAACGCTCCGCGCGAGTACCTCGACATCGCGCAGAACAAGCTCGCGGAGCTCCAGAACCCCGGCGCTCACTGAGCGCTGCCTCGCGGTTCCCCGCGACGACAACACCCTTTTCGCCTCGTAACGACGGACCCGAACGTACGCTGCGCGACCCGCGCACGGTGACACGATGAGCAGCTCTGATCTCACGGAAGAAATGCCCGCAGGCGAGTTCCCCACGACGATCGCGCCGGCCGCCACGCGCCCGGGGCCAGATCCGGCTCGCGTGCGCGAGCTCGACGAGGCCGCCGCCCGCTTCGAGGGCCAGAAGCGCTGGCAGGACCTCATCAAGACCCTCGTCGCGAAGGCCGAGATCATGGTCGACGTCGGCGAGCGCGTGGCGCTCTACGAGCGCGTCGCGGGGCTGTACGTCGAGCGCTTCGCCAACCAGGCCGAGGCCATCAAGGCGTACGAGCACGTCATCGAGCTCGACCACTCGAACGCGAAGGCGATCGAGTTCCTCAAGGCCGGGTACGAGAAGCGACGCGAGTGGGACAAGCTCCTCCCGCTGCTCAAGCGCGAGGCCGCCGCGGCGTCTCCGCACGAGCAGCTCGAGCACTACCTCTCGCTCGCGCGCTTCGTGACCGAGAAGGTCAAGAAGCCCGAGTCGTGCATCGAGATGTGGGAGGAGGTCATCAACCGCGACCCGGGCAACCACGACGCCCTCGCGCAGCTCGGCGGCCTCTACGAGCGCCAGAAGGACTTCGCCAAGCTCGGCTACGTGCTCCGCGAGCAGGCCGCGCAGACGGGTGACTCCGCGGCGCGCATCGCGCTCCTCGTGAAGCTCGGCACCATCGCGGGCGACAAGCTCAACGACGACGCCCTCGCCGTCGAGGCGTGGCGCGGCGTGCTCGCCCTCGACGCCAACGACCGCCGCGCGCAGGAGGCGCTCAAGAAGCGCTACCTCGCGATGCACGCGTGGGACGACCTCGAGACCTTCTACGCCGAGAGCGCGAAGTGGGACGAGCTCATCCGCGTGCTCGAGCGCGAGACCGAGAGCCCGCAGGCCACCACCGAGACGAAGATCTCGCTCTACTCCAAGATCGCGCAGCTCTGGGCCGAGCGTAAGGAGAAGACCGACCGCGCCGCGAAGTTCCTCGAGAAGATCCTCGAGCTCGACGCGCACAACCGCGACGCCGCGCTGCGCCTCGCGCCGATCTATCAGGCCGCCAACGATGCGAAGAAGCTCGCGGGCGTCCTCGAGGTGAAGGCCAACGGCGACCTCCCCGACGAGCGCGTCGCGACGCTGCGCGACCTCGGCTCGCTCTATGAGGGCCCGCTCAAGGACAACGCCAAGGCCTTCGAGCGCTACCAGGAAGCCTTCAAGCTCGACCCCGAGGCGCCCGGCTCCGTGGCCGACCTCGAGCGCTCCGCCGACGCGGCCTCGCGTTGGTCTGACGCCGTCGCCGCGCTCGCCTCGGCGCTCGAAATGGGCGGCCTCGCGCAGGAGTCGCAGGTGCGTCTTCGCCTGCACCTCGCGGCCGACCTCGCGACGCACCTCGACCGCGTCGACGACGCCATCGGCCGCTACCGCGAGGTGCTCGACCTCGAGCCCTCGAACCTCGACGCGCTCGTCGCGCAGGAGACCCTGCTGCGTTCGAAGTCGCGCTGGCCCGAGCTCCTCTCGGTGCTCGAGCGCAGGCTCGAGCTCGCCGCCGACCCCGACGACCGTCGCGCGCTGCTCTACGCCGTCGCCACGCTCTCAGAGGGTGAGCTCGACGACGCCGAGCGAGCGGTCACCACGAACCTCGCGATCGTCACCGAGTTCGGCGACGAAGACGCCGCCCTCGCCGCGCTCGACCGCCTCTACGAGAAGCTCTCGCGGTGGAACGAGCTCGTCGACGTGCTCGAGCGCGAGCTCGTGCTGCACAGCGCGTCGGGCGACGATGCGAAGGCCATCGAGCTGAAGTTCCGCCTCGGTCGCACGCTCGAGGTCCACGTCGATCGCGCGAAGGAGGCCGTCGCGCACTACCGCGAGATCCTCAGCCTCGCGCCCGATCACGAGGGCGCCCGCGTGGCGCTCGAAGCGCTGCTGCGCGACCCGCAGCTCCGCGGCGAGGCCGCGCGGATTCTCGAGCCCGTGTACGAGCTCCGCGCCGACTGGGAGGCGCTCATCCGCTCGGCGGAGATTCTCTTCGCGGAGGAGACCGACACCAACGAGCGCGTCGCGCTGCTCTCGCGCATCGGGACCGTGTGCGCCGAGCGCATCGGCGACGGGCGCAGGGCCTTCGAAGCGTACGGCCGCGCGTTCCGCGAGGACCCGACGCGCGAGGACGTGCGCGAGAAGCTCACGGGCTTCGCGGGCCCGATCAACGCGTGGGGCGACCTCGTGGCGCTGCTCCAGAGCGTCGCCGAGGGGGCCGACCCCGACCTCGCGCGCGCCCTGTGGCTGCGCATCGCCGACGTGGAGTTCCACCACGTCGGGAGCATCGAGCGCGCCGTGGCCGCGTACGAGAAGGTGCTCGATCAGAACCCCTCGGACGTCGAGGCCCTCGAGGCCATCGAGCACACCTACCGCGCCGCCTCGCGGTGGACCGACGTGCTCTCGGTGTACCGCCGCCGCCTCGACCTCGCCGCCGACCCCGACGCGCGCGACGAGATCCAGGCCGCCATCGCCACCGTGCACGAGGAGATGCTCGGCAACCCCGAGGCCGCCGTGCAGACGTGGCGCGAGGTGCTCGACGTCGACCCGACCAACCGCCGCGCGCTCGAGGCCCTCGACCGGCTCTTCATGCGCCTCGGCCGTTGGCAGGACCTCTCGGACAACCTCCAGACGCGCCTCTCGCTCGCCGAGTCGCCCGAGGAGCAGACGGTCATTCAGCTCCGCCTCGCGCAGGTGCGCGAGGAGCGCATGGCCGACACGCCCGGCGCCATCGACATCTACCGCCAGATCCTCGAGCGCGACGCGGCCAACGGCGACGCCATCACGGCCCTCGAGCGCCTCATCGAGCAGCCCGAGCACGCGCAGGCCATCGCCGACGTGCTCGAGCCCGTGTACCGCGAGCTCGCGGCCTACGACCGCCTCGCGTACGCGTACGAGGTGCTCGCGCGCAACGCGACCGACAAGGCGCGCAAGGTCGAGCTCCTGCACCGCATCGCAGAGATCCAGGAGACCGCGCTCGATCAGGCCGATCACGCGTTCGCGACGTACACCCGCGCGCTCGCGGAGGACCCGGGCAACACCGAGTCCATCGACCAGCTCGACCGTCTCTCTCGCGCGCTGCGCCGCCACGAGGACTTCGTCGCGGTGCTCGAGCAGTACATCGGTCACACGGATGACGTCGCGGCGAGGGTGATCCTCCACCGCCGCGCCGCGCTCGTGGCCGAGGAGCGGCTCACGATCGTTCCGCAGGCCATCGGTCACCAGGAGGCGATCCTCGGGATCGACCCGCGCGACCTCGACGCCGCGTCGGCGCTCGAGCGCCTCTACGGCGTGTCGGAGAAGCCCGCGGAGCTCGCGGGGGTGTTCCTCCGCAAGGCTGAGATCCTCGAAGATCCGCAGGAGCGCAAGGACTACCTCCTGCGCGCCGCGGAGATCTACGAGACGCTGCTCGAGCGCCCCGAGGACGCCATCGCCGCGTACCGTCGCATCAACGAGATCGACGAGAGCGACGTGCCCGCGCTCGACGCGCTCATCAGGCTCTACATCACCCACGAGCGGTGGAACGAGCTCCTCGGCGTCTACGACAAGAAGTCTGACCTCGTTCACGACCCCGACGAGAAGAAGAAGATCTTCTTCGACATGGCCACGGTCTACGAGGGCCAGCTCAACGACCCGGTGAGCGCCATCGCGGCGTACAACAAGGTCCTCGAGCTCGACCCCGCCGACGTCACCGCCATCGAGCGCCTCGACCACCTCTACCAGGCGCAGGGCAACTGGACGGAGCTGCTCAGCATCCTCGAGCGCGAGGCCGATCTCGCGGGTGATCCCGCGGCGGTCGTGGAGTTCAGGTACCGCATCGCGCGCCTCCACGAGACGCACCTCGACGGCGTCGGCCGCGCGGTCGACATCTACCGCGAGATCCTCGACGCGGCGCCCGAGCACGAGGCGTCGCTCGCGGCGCTCACGGCGATTCTTCACGGCGAGAAGGAGCCCCTCGCGGCCGCCGCCGTGCTCGAGCCCGTGCTCACCGCGGCGCAGGCGTACGACCGCGTCGTCGACGTGCTCGAGGTCCAGCTCGCGCACGCGGACGATGACGTTCGTCGCGTGGAGCTCCTCCACCGCATCGCGGACATTCAGGAGCAGGTGCTCGATCAGCCTCCGGCCGCGCTCGACGCGCTCGCGCGGGCCGTACCCGCGGACCCGCTCAACGAGCACACGCTCACCAACTTCGAGCGCCTCGCCGACGGGCTCACGCAGTGGCCCGTCGTGGCGCGCACCTACGACGCCGTCGTCGAGCGCCTCGCGGAGGACCCCGAGCGTCGCCTGGAGCTTCTGCTCCGCGTGGCGGCGATCCACGAGACGCACCTCGGCGACGCCGACGGCGCCATCGCGCGGTATCGCCTCGCGCTCGACGTCGACGCGCAGAACGCTGCGGCGCTGCGCTCCCTCGACCGGCTCTTCGAAGCGCTGGAGCGCTGGCAGGAGCTCGCCGAGGTGCTGCGCCGCGAGGTGACGCTCTCGGAGGTCTCGCCCGACGAGGCTCTGGAGGTTCGCTTCCGCCTCGCGCAGGTGCTCGAGCACAAGCTCAACGACGTCGACGGCGCGCTCGCGGTCCACCGCGAGATCCTCGACGTTCAGGCCGACCACCCGGGCACCGTCGGCGCGCTCGAAGACATGTTCAACCGCGGTGTGCGGCGGCAGGAGGCCGCGGCGCTCCTCGAGCCCATCTACACGATGGGCGAGCAGTGGGAGAAGCTGGTCGACATCCAGGCTCGCTCGCTCGAGCTGGTGACCGAGCCCGAGGCGCGCCTGCGCGCGTTCCACGGCCTCGCAGACCTCGCGGAGGAGCGCCTCGCCGATGGCGTCGCGGCCTTCGGGTGGTACGCGCGCGCCCTCAAGGAGCACCCCCTCGATGAGCGCTCGCTCGCCGAGGTCGAGCGCCTCGCGGCGGTGACCGACGGGTGGGCCGAGCTCACCAACGTGTACGCGGACATCGTCGAGGCCGAGGCGTCTCCCAACGAGGTCAAGCGCGTCATCGGCAAGCGCCTCGCGCGCGTCCACGAGGAGGAGCTTCAAGACCTCCAGTCGGCCGACGCGGCGTACTGCTTCGTGCTCGACGTCGAGCCCCTCGAGCCCGACGCGCTCGAAGCCCTCGATCGCATCTACAGCGCCGCGGGCGACGCGGCCCGCCTCGCGCCCATCCTCGAGCGCCGCGCGCAGGCCGCGACCGACGACGAGCAGCGCGTGGAGTTCACCTTCCGCCTCGCGCAGATCCTTCAAGATCCGCTCGCGCAGACCGAGCAGGCCGTCGCGCGCTACCGCTCGATCGTCGACACGCTCAACCCGCAACACGCCGAGAGCCTCAACGCCCTCGAAGGGATCTACCTCGCGGCGGAGCGCTGGCCCGAGCTCTACGACACGTACCAGCGCAAGCTCGACATCGCGACGGGCGACGAGGAGCAGGCCGAGCTCTACTCGCGCATGGCCGCGCTCGCGGACCAGTATCTCGGTCGCGCCGACGACGCCGTGAAGCTCCTCGAGCAGGTGCTCACGCTCCGCGGCGAGGACTCGGAGACGCTGGCCGCGCTCGCGAACCTCCACGAGGCGGCGGGCCGTCACCGCGAGCTCATCGACGTGCTCGAGCGCCAGCTCGCGTCGGAGAACGACGAGGAGCGCAGGGTCACCATCGCGCTGCGCATCCCCGCGGTGCAGCTCCATCAGCTCCGCGACGTGGAGCGCGCGATCGAGGGGTACCGCCGGGTGCTCGACATCGATCCGGGGTCCTTCGACGCGATGCGCGCGCTCGCGGACATCTACCGCGCGCAGCAGGCGTGGGAGCCCCTCGTCGAGATCCTCCAGACGCTCATCTCGCTCGGCGCGGCGTCGCTGCCCGACGAGGAGATCAAGGCGGCCTACACCGAGCTCGGCGGGATCTTCTGGACGACGCTCCAGCAGGGCTACGAGGCCGTCGACGCGTGGAACCATGTGCTCGACCTCGACGCGCGCGACGGCGCCGCGATCGAGGCGCTGCTCGCGATCCACACGGCGCAGGGCGAGTGGCGCGACGTCGTAAACGTGCTCCAGAAGAAGGCCGACGCGCAGGAGACCCCTGCTGCGAAGGTGCCCATCTACCTCCAGATGGCGGGCGTGTGGGAGCAGCAGATCGAGGAGCCCGACGGCGCGCGTCCCGCGTACGAGAAGGTCATCGAGATCGATCCCCTGCACGAGCACGCGTTCCGCTCGCTCGAGGGGCTGCACCAGTCGCACGAGCGCTGGGACGACCTCGCGACGCTCTACATCGGCCGCCACGACACCCTCTCGGAGAAGGGCGAGGTCAAGGCCGCGGTGCCCTTCATGCGCGCCGCCGCGACGCTCTACGACGAGAAGCTCGGCGACCGCGAGCAGGCCTTCGCGGCCGCGCAGATCGCCTTCGACGAGGACGTCACCGATCGCGAGACCGTGGTCGTCCTCGAGCGCCTCGCGGGGCTCACGGGCAAGTGGAACGACCTCCTCAAGGAGACCCTCACGGGCTACCAGTCCGAGGCGCAGGGGCCGCGCAAGACCGCGCTCGGCCTCCACGTCGCGCGCTGGTACGGCGTCGAGCTCGGTCACCCCGAGTGGGCCATTCCGATCTACCAGCAGATCCTCCAGGTCGAGCCCGGGAACCTCCAGGCCCTCCATGACCTCGCGACGCTCTACCGCAGGCTCGGTCAGTGGCAGAACATGCCCAAGATCCTGCAGCGTTGCGTCGACGCGTCGCGCACCGACGACGACCGCAGGCGCTTCCGCATCGAGCTCGGCGAGGTGCTCGAGAAGCACCTCAACCAGCTCGACCAGGCGGTGGAGCACTACAACGCCGCGCTCGCGCTCGACCCCCGCGACCGCGACGCGCTCACGGCCCTCGCGCGCGTGTTCGAAGCGCGCGGCGACTGGCGCGCCCTCGTCGACGTGCAGCGTCGTCGCATCGACTGCGCTGAAGACGTCCCCGCGGCCATCGCGCTGCGCCTCGACGTGGGGCGCACGCTCGAAGACCGCGTCGGCGACCTCGACGGCGCGATCGGCGACTTCCGCGCGGTGCTCGAGAGCGACCCGGGCAACCTCGAAGCGCTCCGCGGACTCGAGCGGCTCTACGTCCGCCTCGATCAGCCGCAGGCGCTGCTCCAGGTGCTCGAAGCGCAGCTCGAGGTGGCCTCGACGGAGCGCGAGCGCATCAAGCTCCTCTCGCGCATCGGCTCGATGCTCGAGGAGCAGTTCGTCAAGCCCGACCTCGCCATCGAGCGCTTCGAAGCGGTGCTCGAGATCGACCCCTCGGACGCCAACGCCCTCCGCTCGCTGGAGCGCCTCTACCGCAACACCGCGCGGTGGAACGAGCTCATCCACACGCTCGACCGGCACCTCGGCGCGACGCCCGAGCGCCGCGATCGCGTGGCCCTCTTCGAGCAGATGGGCCGCGTCTACGCCGAGCAGCTCCGCGACCCCGACCACGCGGAGGACGCCTTCCGCAACGTGCTCGAGATCGATCCGCAGCACGTCGCGACGCTCGAGGCCCTCGGTCGCGTGTACGAGGCCAAGCAGGACTGGGACTCGGCCGTCGTCACGCTCGAGCAGCTCTCGGACCTCCTCGGCGGCGACCGCGCGCGCCAGGTGGAGCTGCGCTACCGCATCGCGAAGCTCGTGGAGACGCACCTCCAGGACGAGTACCGCGCGATGGAGATGTACCGCGGGTCGCTCGACCTCGACCCCAACCACGCGAAGTCGCTCGAGGCCCTGCGCCTCATCGCGACGCGCCGCGAGGAGTGGTACGACGTCGCGCGCTACCTCGAGCGCGAGCAGCAGGTGTCGGAGCAGCCCTCGGCGCGCGCGAAGCTCCTCGCAGAGCTCGGTCGCGTGAGCGCGCAGCACCTCGACGACGGCGACCGCGCGGTGGCCTGGTACGAAGAGGCCATCCGCTGCGATGCGGATCTCGAAGAGGCCGCGTGGCCCCTCGCGATGCACTACGTCTCGAACGCGCGCTGGGCCGAGGCCGAGCCGCTGGCCGAGATGCTCGCGCGCCGCGCGTCGCGCCGTGACCCCGTCGAGCAGATGCAGATCCAGCTCACGATGGGTCGTGTCGCGCAGGCGCTGGGCAAGCTCGATCGCGCGATCAAGGCGTTCACCGCGGCGCAGACCCTCGACCGCTCGAACATCGAGGCGATCAGGCTCCTCGCGGGCGCGTACTTCGAGAAGGCCGACTGGGAGAACGCCTTCAAGAACTACCAGCTCCTGCTGGTGCACCACAAAGACGAGCTCGACGCGGAGGCGCGCGCCGACCTGTACTTCCGCCTCGGCGTCGTGAAGCGCGAGCAGAACGACCGCCGTCGCGCGGCGAACTTCCTCGAGAAGGCCCTCGAGGAGATGCCGGGATACCGCCCCGCGATCGAGGCGATGATCTCGACGTACCAGGGCGCCAACGAGTGGGACCAGGTCATCGCCTACAAGGGCATGCTCCTGGAGCAGGAGTTCGACGACGAGAAGCGCTTCCCGATGATCGTCGAGATCGCCGAGCTCTGGCAGGACAAGGCCAAGAACCCGCAGAAGGCGATCCAGAGCTACGCCGCGGCGCTCGAGATCAAGCCCAAGGACCGCCCGCTCCTCAACAAGCTCCTGGGGCTCTACCAGGAGACGGGTCAGTGGTCGAAGCTCGTCGAGATCATCGGCACCATCTCGGACCTCGAGACGCGCCCGGACATCAAGTCGAAGTTCGCGTACACCATCGCGTCGATCTACAACGACAGGCTCAAGGACTCGGATCAGGCGCTGACGTTCTACAATCAGGCCCTCGACCTGAACCCCTCGGAGCTCAAGCCGTTCACGAAGATCAACGAGATCCTCACGGCGCGCAGGGACTTCAAGAACCTCGAGCGCAACTTCCGCAAGATGCTCCACCGCGTGGCGGGCAAGAGCGAGAAGGAGCTGGAGTTCAACCTGCTCCACAACCTCGGGATCATCTACCGCGATCGACTCGCGCAGCCCGACGCGGCCATCAAGGCCTTCGTGATGTCGTCGGAGCGCAAGCCCGAGGACCTCATGGAGCACAAGATCCTCGCCGAGCTCTACACGCGCGAGAACAACGCCACCGAGGCCGTCGCGCGCTGGCGCACGATCCTCGAGAAGGACCTCACGAACGCCGAGGCCCTCAACTCGATCTACGACCTCTTCTACAAGGGTCGGCAGTACGACAAGGCGTGGTGCGTGGCCTCGACCGCGGTCTTCCTCCTGCGCGACGGCGCGAAGGAGGAGGCGCGCGCGTTCTACGAGCAGTACAAGCCGCGGCGCCCGCTCGCCCCCACGGGGAGGCTCACCGAGGAGCACTGGATCAAGCTGCTCTTCCACCCCGACGAGGACCCGGTCACCGGGAAGATCTTCGCGTCGATCCTCGGTCCGCTGCGCAAGGCCAAGACCCGCCCCGTGGGGCAGTTCGGCTTCACGCAGAAGGAGCAGCAGGACCCGGCCACCTCGAGCGTCGCGCTCGTGAAGTCGCTCGCGAGCTCGGCCGCCGCGCTGAGCCTCCCGGTGCCGTGGATCTTCATTCGCACCAACCAGCCCGGCGGCCTCGGCTTCGTGCCCTCGGAGCCCATCGCGTCGTTCGCGGGCAACGGCCTGCTCTCGGGCCTCACGCCGCAGGAGCTCGCCTTCGTCGCGGCGAAGCACATGTCGTACTACCGCAACGAGCACTACGCGCGGGTGCTCTTCCCGACAACGCAGGAGCTCACGTCGATCATGCTCGCGGCCATCAAGCTGGTGAAGCCCGACCAGGGCGTTCCCCCGGAGGCCGAGGCGACGGTGCAGCAGCTCGCGCCGCTCGTTCAGCAGGATCCCATCGCGGCCGAGGGCCTGCGCAAGGTGGTGAAGTTCTTCCTCGAAGCGGGAGGGTCTTCGAACGTCAAGCGCTGGTACCAGGCCGTGGAGCTCACGTCGGCGCGCGCGGGCTTCCTGCTCTCGGGCGACCTCGAGATCTGCAAGAAGATGCTCGCGATGGAGCCCGGCATGCCCGGCGACGTCTCGCCCGGCGAGAAGCTCAAGGACGTCGTGCTCTTCTCGCTCTCGGAGAACTACTTCTCTCTGCGCGAGGCGCTCGGCATCAACTTCCAGTCGGCCGCGGCCTACTGATCGCCTCTTCGTCCGCGCTCCCGGCTACGCGCCGGGAGCGTCGGGCGGACCCTCTCTCCCCTCCATCAGCCACGGGTTCGCGAGCAGCTTTCGCGTCGTCTTCGCGAGCGTCGCGCCCTGCGCGCCGTCCATGAACCGATGGTCGATCGTGGCCGTGATCGTGAGCTGCTTTCGGATCACGACCTGCCCGTCGACGGCCATGGGCGCGTCTTTCGCAGCGCCGATGAGCACCCAGAGCGGCACGCCCGCGAAGGGCGTCGGCGGCACGAAGCCCTCGTCGAGCCCGAACACCCCCACGTTGGTCACCACGCACGCGCCGAAGGGAAAGGCCTCGAGCCCGAGCGCGGGCACCGAGACCCCGAGCACCGTGGTGATGAACGCCGTGAGCTTGAGCAGATAGCGCAGCACCCACGTCGGCAGGAGCTTCACGGGCCCCATGCTCTTGTTGAAGCTGTCGTCCTTGCCCTTGTAGAGCTTCTCGGCGAGCTGTTTGAGCTCCTGCGTGGCCTCGACGACGGACTTCTTGTCGAGGTCTTCGATGCGCGCCTTCGCGAGGTTCTTGCCCTCTTCGAGCGCGACGAGAAAGGCCACGCGCACCTTGTCGTGCTGCACGTACGACCCGAAGCGGATGAAGCCGTTGAGGCTCGGCGTCTCCGCGAGCGCCATCGCGACGGCCTTGCCGATCACGGTGGTGAGCGTGACCTTCTCGCCCGAGGTCTTCCGCTGGTGCTCGACGTAGGCGAGCGCGGGCTCGATGTCGAGCGTCATGCGGCCGTAGATGTTGGGCTCGCGGGGCGCGTCCCAGGAGGCGATGGCGAGCTTGCGTCGCAGGTTGTTCATGGCCGCGCGAGCGTACGGAACACTTCGCGCGAGGGTCAACGAAGACTCCGAACGACCCTCCTGTGCGCGGCGTCCGCGGGGCGAACCCGCGCGTGCGGGTTTCGTCGGGCGCTTCGTCTGCGGGCGTTGCCCTTTGCCTCGCGGTGTGAGAGCACGCGGCGCCATGAGGCGCGAAGAAATGTCTCTCGCTGTGGCATTCTGCGCGGCCTCGGTGTTCGCCGCGCCTCGGGGCGCCCTCGCGCAGCAGAGCTTCTTCAACGTGCCCGCCACGGTGAGGACGCACGATCGCGCGCTCTTCGGTCAGGTGCAGGCCAACGTGATGGATCACGCGGGGGAGGTGAACACCACGCTCGAGCTCGGGCTCGGCGGGCGCTTCGAGGTGGGCATGAACCTCTTTCACCTCTCGCTCTATGAGCAGGGCGCCGGGGGCGAGACCGCGCGCGATCTGATCATGGTGAACGGGACCGCGCTCTTCGAACTGAGCGCGTCGCTGAGGCTTCAGGTCGGCGTCGCCGGCGGGGCGGGGCGCTCGCCCGTGACCGACGACGAGGAGCCCGCGGCCTTCGGCTGGGCGACGCTCCGCTGGGACGCTCCCGGGAGCTGGGGCGCGTGGGTCATCGGAGCCAACGCGGGGACGCACTCGGCGGTCGGGGAGGGCTTTCCCGCGGCGGGCCTGGCGGCGGTCGAGGTCGCGATCATCGACGATCGGCTGAGCGCGCAGGCCGACTGGGTGATCGGGACGAACGAGCAGTGCGTCGCGGTGGTGGGCCTCGTCGCGCTGGTCAGCGATGACTTTCAGGTCGCGGCAGGCGCGCAGCTCCCTTCGCCGGGCAGTCACAACGCCTTCGGCGGGGTGCTGGAGCTGACGTGGGTGCCTGCGATTCCGGGCGGGCCGCGGGTGCACCCGGGCCTCGTGCCGCGGTGAGCGCCTCAGCCGAGGTGCTTGTGGAAGAACTCCACCATGCGGCCCCACGCGAGCTTCGCGTTCTCGGGGCTGTAGACCTCGGGGCGCGTGTCGTTCACGAACGCGTGCTCGGCCTGGTAGACGTGCATCTCGAGGGACTTTCCGTGGGCCGCGAGGGCGTCGCGGACGGCCTCCATCGCCTCGACCTTGACCCACTGGTCGCGGTCCGAGACGTGGGCCTGGAGGGGCGGCGTGTCGGCCTTCGACCAGTCGGTGTACTGCGCCGGAGGAATGCCATAGAACGCCACCGCGGCGCCGAAGCCGGGGACGTTGCAGGCCGAGAGCAGCGCGCCCGCGCCGCCCATGCAGAAGCCCGTGACGCCCACGCGTCCGTTGGTGCGGGGGTGCGCGTCGAGCCACGCCTTCGCGCCAGCGACCTCGTCGAGCGCGACGGGCCACTTCAGCTCCGTCATCAGCCGCTGCGCCGTGGCGGGATCGGTCGCGATCTGGCCGTGGTAGAGGTCCGGCGCGAGGACGATGAAGCCCTGCGCGGCGAGGCGCTCGACGAGCGAGCGGATGTGGCCGTTGACGCCCCACCACTCTTGAAGGAGCACCACGGCGGGTGCGGGTCCGTTGCCGTCGGGGAGCGCGAGCGCGCCCGTCACCGTCGCGCCCGTGCGAGACGGGAAGCTCACCTGTTCGATCATCGGGGATGGAACTCCTGTTGGTGTGTTTTAGAGGCTCGGAAGCTCAGCCGCGCGTCATGAGCGTGGCGAGGATCTCTTCGCGCTGAATGGTCCCCGCCATCGCGGCGGCCATCGTGCGGAACACGGGTGCGTCGATGCGGCGCTCCTTCGCGAAGGCCACGACGCGGGGCACGAGCGTGGGCGCCTCGACGCGCAGACCCGCGCGCGCACGGGCCTTCTCGATGGTCGCTCCCTCACCGAGCGCCATGCCGAGGAGCACCTCGGGGCGCTCATCCCCCGCGAGCGCGGCCATCACGTCGCCGATGCCCGCCACCGAGAACGACGTCGCGGGCTCTCCGCCCGCGGCCTGACCGATGCGCGAGGCCTCGTGGATTCCCCTCGTGAGAAGGCCCGCGAGCACGCCGGGGCTGACGCCCATCGCGCGTCCGAAGCCCGCGGCCACGAGGAGGCACCCGTTGAGCGCGCTGGCCCACTCGAGGCCCGTGATGTCGGGCGTGATCGACACGCGCACGTGCGGCCCTTCGAGCGCCGACCTCACCGCGTGCGTCACCTCGGGGAAGCGCGACGCCACCGCGAGCACGCCGGGGCGTCCTGCGATGAGGTCCTGCGCGACGCCGGGGCCGCCGAGCGCGCCCACGCGACGACACGGGGTCTCTTCGCGGATCACCTGCGAGATGGGCGTGAGGCCCTCGCCCGAGAGCCCGCGGATGCCGTGCACGACGTAGTGAGAGCCGTCGATCACGTCGCCGAGCTGCCGCGCCACGTCGCGCACGACGTCCGACGGAACGGCCACGAGGATCAGCGTGCAGCGCTTCGCGAGCGCCCTGAAATCATCGGTGCTCTCGGCGCCCAGCGTCTCGGCGTCGAGCTCCCTGCGACGCGACCAGAGCATCACGTCGCGACCCGCGCGACGGGCCGCGCACGAGAGCGCGACGCCCCATCGTCCTCCGCCCACGACGCCTACGGTGGTGCTCATGGCGCTCACCCCTTCCTCGCGGCGTGGAACCCGAGCCCGCACACGGCGAGTCGGTTCTGGTAGTAGAGCACGAGGTTGGTCTCGCCGATCATGTAGCCTCCGTCGGTGCGGGTGAGCACCGAGCGCGTGTGGTACCCCGACCAGGCGCGCACGCTCTCTTCGATGAGCTCCTCGGCGCTCGCGAGGCGCACGCCGGGGGCGAGCACGACGCCGCCCGCGTCTTCGAGCGCGCGGGCCTTCACCATGAGGTCGCTCACGCGGCGCGAGAGCTCGTCGGAGGCGACGAAGACCTCGTCGCGGTGACGCAGCAGCGAGAAGATGTCGGCGCCGGGGTACATCTCGCGGAGCTTCGCGAAGGCCGCCGCGGCGACGAGGGCCGTGGGCATCGCGACGGTCTCCTTCGAGAACGCGTGGCAGATGGCCTCGCCGAGCTCGCGGGTGTACTGCGCGTCGCGCGCCTCGTCGACGACGTACTCGCCGTCGCGTCGCACGTAGCTCGCGGGGTCGACCTCGCGGCCGCGCGCGTCGAGCGAGCGACCGTCGGAGGCCACGCGGTTGGTGAACGGATCCATCGGCTGACCGAAGCGGATCACGATGGAGCCCGACGTGCGCGAGAGCTTGCGGAGCAGCGTGAAGATGCGGTCGAGCTGCGTGCTCTCGTCGTCTTCGATGATGTACCGGTTGCGACCCGTCTCGGCGAGGTAGTCCTCGATGAGCGTCGAGGCCTCGAGCGTGAGCAGGTAGTTGATCGTCGCGGGCACGAAGAACACGCGCTGCGGATGGCCCCGTCGGAGCGAGTGGGTGAAGGCCTCGACGCCCGTGCCCATGAGCCCGAGCTTGAGCCTCTCTTCGACGACGTTCGACCGGCAGCGCGTGCCGCCGGGAAAGAACAGCGAGTGATAGCCCCGCTCGATGAGCACGGCGGAGTAGGTCTTCAAGACCTCTTTGTAGAGCTCGTGCTTGATGCGTCGGTCGACCTTGTAGGCCCCGAGGTTCTGCATGAAGTACGAGAGGAAGGGGTTCGTGAAGAGGTTCTTGCCCGCGCCGTAGCTCACGGGCGGCAGACCCTCGCGCTCGAGCGCGAAGCCGAAGACCACCGAGTCGAGGTTCGACGAGTGCGTCGGGACGAAGACCAGCGTCCCCCGCTTCGCGAGCGAGCGGATCGTGTCGAGGGGGCCCTGCGTGATGAGGTGCCGCTGGAGGAGGCGCGAGCCCTCTTCGGCGAGGGAGAAATCCTTCGGCGCGAGGAGCATCGTGAGCGCCCGCGGGAGCACCCTCGTCGAGAGCGAGAACACCCTGCGATCGAAGTGTCCCGCGACGTCGCGGGCGTAGCGCCGCGCGAGGTCGTCGAGGCGCGAGACGCGGTCGGCGTCGCTCATGCGCCCTACGGACTTCGCGAGCTCGCGGAACCGCACGTACTCGCCGCGCTCGTTGCCCGGGTGGCCTTCGAGCCTCCGGATCTCGGTGTACGCAGCGTCGTTGAGGAGCAGCAGGGGGTCGCGGGCCGAACGCACCACGCGCCCGACGACCTCCTCGACGATCGACTCGCGCTCGTCGTTGAAATGAAAGATCGGCGCCACGCCCATAACGCGCGCGACGGTACACGATCCGCGCGCAGGGAGGGAGCGATCACTGTCGTCGTGCGCCCTCGCGCGCGGTGCGCGTTGACAACGCCGCGGATTCTGGCGACACCCGCGGGACCGTGCGCGCTGACGATCGTCGAGGGACCTCACCGATTCCGAAGATGGTGATGGCCGCGGCGCTCCTCGGGGCGCTGTGGTTCTTGCGCTCTCGCGTCGCGCGCGAGGCCGCCGAGCACCCGAAGCCCGACGGCGCGAGGTATCTCCGAGACGTCGCGCCGATGCTCCGTCGCGTGGGGTGCGCGAGCGCGGAGTGTCACGGTCGCGCGGGGGCCCCGCTGCGCCTCGCGCCAGCGCTCACAGACGCGGCCGACGCGGTGAGGGAGTTTCACGCGATGCGCGACGCCGCGCCGAGACTCTTCGAACGGGTGACGGGCCACGGGCACCCCGCGACGCTCGCGGAGGGATCGTGCGAGGCCCGCGCGCTGAGGCTCTGGAGCGAGGGGCGCGCGGCGCCGACGTGTCAGAGCGGCGGGCCGCAGGTGCGCGTGGTGCGGTAGCAGACGAGGTTCGTCGGGCACCCGGCGGCGACGTCGGGATCGCACGGGATGGGCGCGCAGCGCGTGTAGAGCACGCACGGACCCCAGCACGCGCCCGAAACCGAGGGGACCTCGCCGCCGCCGGTGCACACGGGGGGACGCGACTCGCACGCGACGTGCGCGGGGTTGCAGTCGACGGTGGCCGCGTCGGGGGCGTCGGTGCCCGCGTCGCAGCTCCATCCCGAGGGCGTACAGGTGCAGCCGCTACCGGGAGGGCGTCCGGCACAACCGCACTGCGTGACGAAGATCATCCCCTCGGCGCAGCGCCACGCGTTGCTCACGCAGGTCGCGAGGGTGAGCGCGTCGCCGCACGTTCCGCCGGGCGTTCCAGAGACGCACGACGGCGCGCTGCCAGTGCATCCGCTCGCGTCACTCGGAGGCACGTCGAGGGGCGCGACATCGGTCGCGGTGTCGATCGCGACGTCGACGCGGGTGACGTCGGCGCTCGCGTCGGTGCTCGTGACGTCGCCGGTGACTGCGTCGCGCGTGATGTCAGTCGGTACATCAACGGCGACGTCGGGCGAGGGGACGTCGCTCGGGGGCGTCGCGTCGGCGGTGACGTCGGGCGTCGCGTCGGGCGAGGAGGTGGCCGTGTCGCCGCACGCGGAGAGCGCGGCGAGGGCCGTAAAAAGAAGGAGGGCGCGAGGGGTCATCGGCGCGAGGATAGAGCACCTCGCGACGCGGTCGAAGCCCCGTTCTGGCGATCGCGTGAGGCGCCGCGCCGTGCGTCAACGTGTCGCATCCGACGCTCGACGAAACGGTGTTACTGCGGGCGCCATGAAGCTCCTCGTTCGCCTCTCATCCCTCGCGTTTCTTTCGCTGATCGCCGCATGCTCCGACAGCACCCCCGCGCCCGCCGGGCGGGCCGCGTGCGAGGAGATCGTGGAGCGTTGCCACCCCCTCGATCAGGGCACGGGCGACATCCACGAGTGCCACGAGTTCGCCGAGGCCACGGCGACCACCAACGCGCAGTGCGTCGCCCGTCGCGCCGCGTGCTTCGTGAGCTGCACGGCCACCGACGCGGGCGCTGACGCAGCCACCGACGTGTCGTCGGACGCTGCTTCGGATGTGAGCGCCGACGTCGCTTCGGACGCCGCCGCCGCGCACGATCACTGATCCGCGCTCTGTGGGAGGACGTCGTCGGGATCACCGTCGACGTCCTTCGCGCGATCTCGCGGTCACATCGTCCGCCGGCTGTGATCGGCTCTCGCTGCGACGTGTGCAGCGAGTCACCGTGTGATCACGTGGCGATCGGTCTCCCCGCAGCGGGTGTTCCCCAACACCTTGCGGGTTCTACTGGCGCGCCCGAGAGGACTCGAACCTCTAACCTCCAGATCCGTAGTCTGATGCTCTATCCAATTGAGCTACGGGCGCAGCGGGGAGCCGGGTTCTACCAGAGCCGCTCGGGGTGTCAACGAGAAATCTTCGAGGGCCCTGTCGATCTCACGCGACGCCCTTGTTGCCACGCCTCCGCGGCGTGAACGAAGACACGTCTTGCGAGCGGGCGCGCGATCCGTGAGAGTCTCGCCTCGCGTGAAGTCCTGTCCCGCCTGCAAATCGAACTTCCCCGGCAAGACCCCGCGGTGTCCGCTCGACGGCTCGTCGCTCCTCGACGCGGGCGCCGATCTGCTCGGCGGGCGCGTGATCGCGGGGCGTTACCGACTGATCGACCGATGCGGCGCGGGCGCTGCCTCGGAGGTCTATCGCACCACCGACGTACGCACGGGGCTCCTCGTGGCCGCGCGGATCCTCCCGCAGTCCGCGGCCTCTGACGCGTGGTACCGCGCGCGCCTCCAGGATCAGGTGCGGGCCTTTCATCGCGCGGCGCCGCACGACGCGCTGATCCCCGTGCTCGACGTGGTCGAGCGCGTGGCCGAGGGGCGCTCGCTCGTGGTGACGGAGTTCGTCGCGACGCCGCCGCTGCCGCACGTGCTCGTGTCGGGCCCGGTCTCGCTCACGGCCGCCGTCGACGCCGCGATCCAGCTCGCGGGCCTCGTCGAGCACCTCCACGCCCGCGAGGTGCTCGCGAGGGACCTCCGCGCGGGGGCCGTGTTCCTCCCTGCGACGCCGGGCGCGAAGGTGCGCGTGACCATCGACGCGCTGGCCTCGGGTCTGTCGTGCCCCGCCGATCCGCTCCCTGCGATCCAGTCGATCGCGCCGCACCTCGCGGTGGGGTACCTCTCGCCCGAGCGCATCCGCGGCGAGCCCGGCGCGCCGTCGAGCGACGTGTACGCGCTCGGCGCGCTCATCTTCGAGATCGTCGCGGGGAGGCCCATGTTTCAAGGCGTTCCCGGTGACGTGGTGCAGTCGCACCTCAGCGCGCCGCCGCCGGTGCTGCGCCAGGTTCACGCGACGATGCCCGCGCCGCTCGAGGCCCTCCTCATGCGCATGTTCGCCAAGGTCGCGCGCTTCCGCCCCACGGCCGCCGAGGTCCGCTCGGAGCTCTCGACGATCCGCGCCTCGCTCGGCTGACCTGTTCTCGGACTTCGCCCTGTTTTCAAGCGCGTCGACGGCGTCGGTCGCGGTACGGTCGCGGCGATGGCAGCGCTCGTCGGCAGGGTGATCCGCATCGCGGCCTTCGTCTTCGTGCTCCCCGCCGCGTGCCTCGCGGGGATGATCATGTACGGCAAGGCCCTCAGCGACGCCGAGGTGGCCGAGGGCACGCTCCTCTCGCAGGAGGAGATCCGCGCGCGCGCCGACGAGGCCGCCCGACGCTTCTCGTCGATGACCCCCGCGGAGCACCTGCGCGACGCGCTCAACGCGCTCGACGCGGGCTACGACCCGTCGACGCGGACCGGCGGCGACCTCGCGCACGCGCAGCGACACCTCGCGGCGATTCCAGAAGCATCGCCCGAGCACTTCCGCGTCGCTGCCCTGCGCGCGGAGATCGCCGCGCGCGCGCAGCGGGTCCTCTGGCTCGCGTCGTGGATGCTCGGGGAGCAGCTCCGCGATCACGTCGCGGTGGCGGCCTCCGACGAGACCCGGAGGCTCACGCGCCGCACCGAGCTTGCCGCCGCGCTCGATCGACTCGCGGCGCGCGGCATCGGATGCGTGCACGTCGGTGGAGGCCCGCAGCGCAAGGGGCTCCGCTTCGACAGCGACCGATGCGACCAGGCGATGCTCGACGCGATCGCGCGGCCCGAGCACCTCGACGCGCTGCGAGACTTCGGCTTCGTGCGCGTGCGTTGCCGCAACCGTCGGGGCGCGATCGACCTCGTGCCCGACGCGGGGCCGCCCTTCGCGTTCCCCGTCGACGCCGCTCGCTGAAGCGCGCTACGTCACCGTCGCGAGCGCGCACTTGAGGTGAACCTCGCTCCCCGGCGCAGGGGGGAAGTCGACGGGCTCGGGCATGTCGCGCAGCTTCGTCACCTCGCGCTTCGCGTCGCGCGCGGCCTCGTGGAGCCACCGTCGGAACTTCATCCTCATGATGCCCCTGTGGTTGGTGCACGCGAGGAGCGACCCGCCCGGCGCGAGCAGCGCGAAGCACGCCGAGGCGAGCCGCTTGTAGTCGCTCTCGGCGGAGAAGCGTGAGCCGTGCGCCGTGGAGTAGCTCGGCGGGTCGAGCGCGATGAGGTCGAAGCGGTCGCGTCGCGCGCGAGCGCCTTCGAGCCAGCCGAAGACGTCGGCCGCGACGAAGACGTGCGAGGGCCCCGAGAGGCCATTCTCCGCGAGGTTTCGCTTGCCCCAGTCGAGCGACGACTGCGACACGTCGACGCTCACCGTACGCGTCGCGCCGCCCGCCGCGGCGGCCACCGTGAAGGGGCAGGTGTACGCGAAGAGGTTGAGCACCGAGCGCCCCTGCGCGAGCTCGCGGAGCCTCCGTCGGTTCTCTCGCTGATCGAGGAAGATCCCCGTCGAGAGGCCGTCTCCGAGCCGCACGCGATACGAGAGGCCGTGCTCCTTCACGGTGAACTCCTCGGGCGCGTCTTCGCCGCGGAGCGCGTGCGCGGGGGCAACGGTCTCGCGTCGCGTGTCGACGAGCGTGTTGGCCTGCTTGGGGCGCAGCTTCACGTAGACGCCCCTCACGCCGAGCGCGTACACCGCGTCGAGCGCGGCTTCGTCGGTCTCGGGGCCGTAGAAGTGCACCACCGCGTGCTCGCCGTAGAGGTCGACGTGAAAGCCCACGCCGTCGCCGTCGTGCGCGAGTCGAAACGCGGTGGTCTCGGGGTCCGTCGCGAGTCCGTAGCGCAGCATCGCCGCGGCGCGGAGACGGTCGACGAGGGGCGTCGCATCGGGCGCACCGCGCAGCCACGCGTCGAAGATCGCGGGCGTGGGCGCGCTGTATTTCACGCGCTCTGCGCGCGTCGGGTGATCGAGCGAGAGGTCGCGCGCGTGGAGCATCAGCCTCGGCGCGGGCTCACCGCCGTAGAGGGGATCGCCCGAGAGCGGAGCTCCCATCGCGGCGCACTGGACCCGGAGCTGATGCGTGCGCCCGGTCTCGGGGCGGAGCTCGAGGAGGACGCGCTTTCCGTTGCGTGCGAGCACCGTGTAGCGGGTGACGGCGCGCACTGCCTTCTGCGGCGCGCGCGGTGAGGGAGCGAGCGCGCGCATGGCGCCGTCTTCGCCGGGGATGAGGTCGTGAACGAGCTGCCCCTTCGACGGAATCTCTCGCTGGCACAGGGCGACGGCGACGTAGACCTTCTCGACCTTGCGGCCTTCGAAGGCCGCCGCGAGGCCCTTGTTGGCGCCGCGCGAGCGGGCGAAGAGGAGCACCCCCGAGGTGTCGCGGTCGAGGCGCTGGTGCACCCCGAGGTAGTAGCCCTCGGGGGCGCCGCCGTGGCGGGCCGAGAGCCAGCGCTGGAGGCGCGAGACGGCGTCGTCGTGGCGGTCGTGGTCGGGGGCGTGCGTCGAGACGCCGGCGGGCTTGTCGACCACGATCACGTCGCCGTCGTCGAGGAGCACCCAGGCGTCGCGCCAGGGGGCGAAGAGGTCTTCGAGCATGAGTAGCTTCGATGGGTACCACAGGGAGGGGCGGTCGGCGGTCGCATCGAGGGCCACGCATCGCTCCGAGGGCCGTGATA
>JBPOHC010000545.1:0-12924 GCA_052035985.1 Myxococcota bacterium
GGAATACGGACGGTGAGTGCTTGCCTCCAACTCTGCACGAAGCGAACGAAAAACGCTGGCAGACAAGCGGCACTCCGCTGGGAGCGGATTCCGTGGGAGTGACCGGTGGGGTGTGGGCTTCGGAGGAGTCGCATACGCCGGGCCACCAGGCGCCCGGCGACGAGCGACGAGGGCGCAGCGACGAGCGGGAACCAATCGGGATCTCGTCACGGGTACCTTCGTGGCGATGGGGCCTTGTGCTCGCGTTCGTTGCGTCCTGCGCGGAGACTGTGCCGGGTGAACGTCCCCCGTCGCCGGTCGCGCTCACCGATTTCTGGGCGCAGTTCGACGCCGCGAAACGAGAGGTGGAGCGCCTCGGACCCGTTTCGGACGTCGTGGTACAGCGAACGTGGGAGTTCGACCCGAACTACCGCTTCAAGGTGCGCGCACTCCGCGAGGGGGTTTCCGCAAACACGATCCGCTATGATCCCGCGGCGGCGGGGTGCTTCTTGCGTCGCCTGCGTACAGGATCGGATGTCGCATTTTTCGAGCCGTGGCGGGGGTGTGCGCCTGTATTGGTCGGCGTTCGCGCGGAAGGAGAGCAATGCCACACCGCGTTCGAGTGCCAGGGCGGCATGACCTGCGACCACGGGGACGGTCGCCAACGTTCCTGCCCAGGCGTGTGTCGCCGTATTCGGAGCGTCGCAGCTCCCGGGGACGAGTGCGTTTCGAACGAGGCGTGTCGACCCGCCTCGGGATACGCGACTCGCTGCGCGTCGTTCAACCTTCAGCCGTATCCGGGAGCTCCACTCAGTCTCAGGAGCGCTTGTGTCCAGACGGAGATCCAACCTACAGTGACAGAGGCAGGCGGCGCGTGCATTCGCCCCTGGCCGACCGGAGCGTTCCGTGCGTCAACGAGCCCCGGGGCGTTTGAGGTGTGGCGCCCCTGCGCCCGAGGAATGAAGTGTGTGGTCCACGAAGAGAGCACTCCCGGAGCGGAGCATGGGAACTGTCGAAGGGAGGTTCCGCCTGGCGGACCATGCGACGCGGATGCTCCGTGCAGGGGAGGTTTGTCCTGCCGCGGGATGACGGGGGGCGCAATGACCTGTATGACCGACCTTCGCGCCGAGCTGGCATGCACCACGAATACGGAGTGTCTCGGATGGACGTGTCGGAGCGGGCGCTGCGTTGAACTCGGTTCCACAGAGGGCTCGTTTTGTGACAACGAAGACGCGTGCGACCCCGACCTTCGCTGCGACCAGGCACTCCGCACCTGTGTCCTACGGCTCGCCGACGGCTCACCGTGCACGCAGGACCGCGACTGCCAGAGCCGCACGTGCGTGCTCACAACGGGGGCGATCGGTTCGTGCAGCAACCGTCTCTGCTTCTAGACCGGGTCGGGTGCGGCTCTTTTGCGACGGCGCGCGGCGTGACCCCATACCCCGCTTCCGCGCGCCCTTTCCCCGCCAGTTGCGGGGCAAGGGCTCCGTCGACCGCCATCGTAGGGCGATGACCGACGACGTGAAGCCCGCCCGTGCACGACCGTCGCGACGTGCAGGCGACGTCGGCCTCCGCCACGCGCTCGCGCTTCAATCAACAGAGCCCTTGCCCCGCAACTGGCGGGGAAAGGGCGCGCGGAAGCGGGGTCAAGGGGTGATGCGCTCCGACGAAGCCATACCCCGAACGGCCAGCACCCGCGCTCAGCCGCCGCGCGCCTTGCGGCCACCCCGCGGCGATCGACGCGCGCTCCGCTCGAATGCGATCGAGCATCACCGAGGCGGGCTCGTCGCTCGGGTCCTGCGGCACGAGCTCACCGCGAAACGCCTTCGTGAGCGTCGCGAGGTCGTACGCGTCGAGCGCCGCGAGCTGATGGGCGAGGAGCTCGGCGAAGAGGCGTCGCCGCTCAGCGGCAGATGAGCGCGCCGCAGCCGCCGGTGCAGCAGTCGTAGTCGAAGGTGCACGAGATGCCCGTCGCGCGGCACGTGGTCGAGCGGCAGATTCCGCCCGTGCAGCGTCCCGAGCAGCACTGGCTCGCGGTGGTGCAGGTGCCGCCGAGGCCCACGCAGGTCGAGCGCGTGCACTGGCCGACGAGGCAGTTGAGCCCCGAGCAGCACTCGCTCGCCGTCGCGCAGAACTCGCCAGACATGCGGCACGAGCCCGCGCTGCGGCACAGGTTCGAGAGGCACGACCCCGTGCAGCAGTCGGTGGTCGCCGCGCAGAGCGCGTTCTCGGCGAAGCATCCCGAGAGGCGGCACACCCCGCCCGAGCAGGTGCCCGAGCAGCACGTGTCGTTGGTCGTGCACGACACGCCGGTGCCGAAGCACACGGGCGCGCGGCACGTCCCCGAGGTGCAGTTGCCCGCGCAGCAGTCGCCCGTCGTCGTGCAGGTCTGGCCCGTCGCGCGGCACGTCGACGAGCGGCAGAGGGCGCCCGCGCAGGTGTTGCTGCAACACTGCGAGGCCGTCGAGCACGCGGCGCCGTTGGCGTTGCACGCGGTGGTGCGGCAGGTGCCTCCGGCGCACAGCAGCCCCGCGCAGCAGGCCGTGCCGCCCGCGGTGCACGCGGAACCCTCAGCGACGCAGGTCGGCGGCGTGGCGCAGCGTCCCGAGAGGCAGGTGAGACCCGTGCAGCAGTCGCCCGGTGTGGTGCAGGTCGCCCCCGAGGTCGCGCAGCGCGCCGCGCAGTAGCCCGACTGGCACGAGAGCCCCGCGCAGCAGTCCGCGTCGGCCGAGCACGAGGTCCCGTCGGCGCGGCACACGCATCGGCCGCTGGAGCAGAGCATCTGTCCGCAGCACTCCGCCGAGCTCGCGCACGCGGCGCTCGCCTCGACGCAGCAGATGGGGGAGCCCGGCGACGCGCGGCACGACGCGCCCGCGCAGCACTCCGTCGCGGTCGCGCACGAACTGGTGAGCGAGCGACACGTCGGCGCGGCCGCGCACGCACCCGCCGCGCACGAGAGGCCCGTGTTGCAGCGCGAGCCCGCGCAGCACGCCTGCCCCGATGCGCCGCACGCGGGCGCCACGTCGGGCGGCGGCGCGATGTCGGGCGGAGGTGCGATGTCGGTCGGCAGCACCACATCGCGCGGCGGCGCCACGTCGGGCGGAGAGATCACGTCGGGCGGAGAGGTCACATCGGGCGGAGAGGTCACATCGAGCGGCGGCACGACGTCGGGTGGCGGCGCGGGCTGGTCGTTCGATACGACGTCGACCTCGGGTGATGCGTCGACGGTGACCGCGACGTCCTCACGCGCGCTGTCGACGACCGGCGCGTCTCCCTCCGGTGCGACCTGATCGCTGACGGCGCCGTCGTCGTTGGAGTCGGTGGACCCGTTGCCGGAGCGCGCCGAACAGGCGCCGACCAGCGCAGCGATCAGAAGCAACCACGTACCGCGTGACCTTCGCATGCGGCGGGTCTACCTCAACGCGCGGAGGAGCGGAAAATACCGGCGTCCGACGGGCGCTTCGAAGCGCGTGTGCGCCTCCGCGCGTTCATTGCGTGACCGTTCAGTACCGCCTGCGGACCAGCACGCGACGGCCCTCCAGGGGCATCGCCGCGGGGTTGCGCGTGCACGGTGGCGTCTGCGCGCGCCAGATTTTCTGCTGCGACGGAGTGCCGAAGAGGTCGTCGTAGATCGTCGCCCAGCGCGGAGAGTCCTGCGCGAAGTCACGCTTGCCCGCGGCGCGCGTCGCGTCGCGCGGCATACGCAGATCGTCGCCGAGAAAGAACACCTCGGACTTCGACAGCGCCACGGGGTAGGGGACGTCGCTGTTGCCGACGGGGCTCTCGAAGGCCGTGATGGGATCGGCCGTGACGAAGCCGTACACCACCGCGCCGATGTGCACGTAGCGATGCGCGGCGCCCCCCTTGCGAGCGGGCGCGAGGCGCAAGAGGAGGCTGTTGCCGAGGCTCTCCTTCGCGGTGACGCAGGGGGTCGTGTGACGGCCGACCCAGACGCGCTCCACGCGCGCCCAGGTGCGTTTCAGCTCCGAGGGCCGCGGGGGCTTCAGCTTGTACTCCGCCGGGGTGTACTCGCGCGGGATGTCGCCCTTCACCGCGCGGTGGTTGCGCGTGAGGTAGAGCCGCACGCGCGTGGCTCCGTCGCCGTCTTCGTCGACGAGCACGGTGAACGGTCGTCCGCCGTTGTCGTGCACCTGATAGAGCGCCGCGCCGTTGATCTTCGTCGGTCGCGCCAGGCGCTTGCGTGACGGCTTCGTGGCCGTCGACGCTCCCTCGTCACGCTTCTTCTTCGCCAAGGTGCCGGGCATTGGGCGCAGGCGTCTCGCGCTCCGTCAAGGCGCTTCTCGGCGAGGGACTCCGACGCGATGACCGCTACGCCGTGAGCGACGCGTTGAGCGCGCGCACGAAGGCCAACGGAGCCTCGTAGGGAACGGCGTGTCCGACGCGGGCGAAGCGCACGGTGCGGGCGTGCGGCGCCGTGCGAGCGAGCGCGTATTGACCCTCGGCGGGGTACATCTCCGACGCCTCGCCCACCATCACCGTCACGGGGGCGCGCACCGTCGCGAGGGCGTCGCGAAAGTCATGGCGCTCGTCGAGGTAGGCGCGCAGCACGTCCATGTACGTCGACCAGTGCGAGATGGGGAGCACGCGCTTCGCCACCGCGGGGTGCTCGATCGCCGACGCGCCGCGCTTCATCCACGCGGGACGCACGGCGGTCTGAAAGAAGCGCCCGAAGGCCGCGCGCACGCGCGCCGAGAAGGCCGCGGGGAGCGCTTCGAAGGGAACATCACGCAGGGCCGTCGCCTCGTCGAGCAGCACGCGCAGCTCCTGGAAGCGCGCGGGCTGGTCGTCGCCGAAGAGTCCCCAGCGCCACCCGTCACCGTTGTGGATGCGCGCGGCCTGGTCGATGTGCGTGTAGCTCCTCGCGCCGGCGAGCGCGCCGCGTGACGCGAGGCACAGCCCCGCGAGCGCGCCCATCGAGAGTCCGCCCACGTGCACGCGGTCGTCGCCGAGGGCCGCGAAGAGGTCTTCGACGTCGTCGGCGAGCTGCGCCACCGCGTCGAGCTTCGTGAAGGGGACGTGGTGCGAGCGTCCGAAGCCGCGCAGATCGGGGAGCACGAAGCGGAACGAGCGCGCGAGCGGCGCCGCGAAGGGGAGCCACTGGGCGCCGTGCATCGCGAAGCCGTGGAGCAGCACCACCGTGGGCCCGCGGCCGAGCGTGTGAACGTGGAGCGTGTGTCCGTCGCGGGTGCGCAGGGGAGGGAGCGTCACGCGCGCCACGGTAGATCGGGCGTGTCCCATGTGACCAGCGGTGACTCGCGCCTTCAGAGCCCTTCGAAGCGCGCTCGCGCCGCGGGTCGAGCCCGCTTCGGGTCGAATCGCTCTCCCGTGGTGTCAGAAACAACGGCCTTGCGACGTCCTGGTGCGTAGGCGACGCTCCGAGCGCCGCGAGAGGAGCGCGGCGCCCAATGCAGCAAGGCACATGCTTCGTGCACACGGCCGACTGGCAGATCGGCCTGCGGGCCAACCACATTCCGGGGGATCACGGCGCCGCCGTACGCCTCGCCCGCTACGACACCGTCAAGCGTATCGCCGACGTCGCGCGCGACGCGAAGGCGGGCTTCGCCCTCGTCGCGGGGGATGTGTTCGAGCACCACCAGATCGCGCGCGAGTCGCTCCAGCAAGCGTTCGAGGCGTTCAGGGCGTTTCCTTGCGACGTGTTCCTCTTGCCGGGCAACCACGACCCCTACACACCGGACGCGATCTATCGTTCCGACTGGTGGCGGCGCGAGTGTCCTCCGCACGTCAAGGTGCTGTCTCAGCGCAAGCCCGTCGATGTGGGGACGGCTACGCTCCTACCGTGTCCGCTCCTACAGCGTGACTCCGCGGACCCGACCGCGTGGCTCAACGACGCGAGCGGACCCGGAGATCGCGTGCGGGTCGGCGTCGCGCACGGAGGCGTTCGAGAGATCCTCCGGAGCATCGCGGGCGACGATGAGCTCGACCTCCACAACGACCTCCCCATCGACCTCTCGTCGCGCGCCGCGCTCGACTACCTCGCCCTCGGCGATTGGCACGGCCGCCTCCAGGTCAACGATCGCACGTGGTACTCCGGCACCCCCGAACCTACGCGCTTCAAGGAGCGCAACGCGGGCGACGTGCTCGTCGTCGAGGTGCCGTCGCCCCGCGCCGCGCCTCGCGTCACGCCGCAGCACGTCGCGAGCTTCACCTGGACCCGTGTCTCCTCGACGCTCCATACGGCGGCCGACGTCGCCGCGCTCGAACGTCAGCTCGACGACCTCCCCAACCGCTCGAACACGCTGGTGGAGTTGTTTCTCGACGGCCACCTCGACCTCACGCTCCGGGCGAAGGTCGAGCAAGAGGTCCTCGCCCGATACCGCGGGATCTTTCGTCACGTGCGCGTCCGCGACGAGGGGCTCCACGTCCGGCTGACCGCCGACGACCTCGATCGCCTGCCGCACGAGGGATGGATCGGTCACGTCGTCGAGCGGCTGCGAAGCGGCGTTGATGGTTACACCGCCGACCAGTGCCAGGACGCGTTGGAGGCCCTCCACGCGCTCCATGCCGCGAACGTTCGGAGGCCGCAGTGAGCCGCTCTCTCCGCATCCTCCGCCTCGCCGCGCAGAACATCGGCATCCTCGGCGATCGCAGCGTCGAGTTCGGCCCCTTCGGCGCGGGGGTCAACGTCATCAGCGGCCCCAACGAGTCGGGCAAGAGCACGCTCCTGCGCGCGGTGCGCGCTGCGCTCTTTCAGAAGCACGGCGCGAAGAACGAGACGATCCGCGCGCTGCAGCCGAAGAACAACCGAAAGGCTGCGCCGCGCGTCGAGGTCGAGTTCGAACTTGATGGCGTCGCGTGGCAGGTCGAGAAGCAGTTCATGGTCGGGGTCTCGTCGCGGCTCTCGTCTCACGACGGCGCCGTCTCGCTTACGGGCGATGACGCCGACATGAAGCTCCTCTCGCTCCTCGGCGCGCGGGAGCCCGCGAAGAAGGGCGTGAACCTCGACGACATGGGCGTCTGGAGCCTCCTCTGGGTCAACCAGGACGAGTTCGCCACGACGGAGCCCTCGGCGCGCCTCGGAGATCACACGCGCGAGACCCTCGCCCTGTCCATCGGCGGCATCGTGGGCGATGTGATGGGCGGCGAGCACGGCACCACCCTCCGCCGCGCGATCGAAGACTCCTACTCCGAGCTCTGGACGCCCAAACAGACCGAGCGCGCGACGGGCAAGCTCCTCGCCGCGAGAGAGAGCCGCGACCGCCTCGAAGCCGAGGTGCGCGAGCTCGAGCAGAAGGTCCGAGCGACGGAGACGCTCGGCCGCGAGTTCGATCAGCTCGAGGTCGAGCGAGATCAGCTCATGGCTGAGGCGGTGAAGCTCGGCAACGACGTCGCAGAGTGCGCGAAGGCTGCGAGCGACGCTGAGGCTGTTGAAGCCGAGCGAGTCTCCTCGGAGGCGAGCCTCCGCGAGGCCGAGCGGCTACACCGCGAGTCCGAGGCGAAGCTCCTGTCGCGTCAGGGCTTGCGCGCTTCAATCGAGGGGCTCGACACGGCGCTCGCCGCGCGGCGGGAGCCCCTCGCCGCGCTCATGCGTTCTGCGGCGCGCGCCGCCAGCGACGACGCCGTCGCGCGGGAGTGCCTGAGCGAGGCGCGGAGGGTCCGCGACGCTGCGCAGCAACGCGTGCTCGCGCTCTCCAGCGCGTCAGCGCGCGAGAAGGACCGCGACGAGCTCGCGCGTCTCGAGTCCGCGCTCACCGCTGCGACCGCGAGCGCCTCGCGCGTCCAGCAGCTCGAGGAGGCCCAGCGCAAGCTCCCGTCGCAGCGCGACGTCGAGGCGCTCCAAGGGCTCGCGCAGCGGCGGGCGCTGCTCGCGGAGCAGGCGCACCGAAGCGCGACGCGGGTGATCGTGCAGCGTCCGGGCGAGGGCGACGCGACGACCGCGGTGGCGCATCGAGCGACCGTCTCGCTCGAGGGCGGCGCGCTGACGATCGACCCTCCGCGGGAGGGGTTCATGCGCGAACGCGCCGCGTGGCGGGCCGCGGCCGCGAAGCTGGAGGCGACGCTCGCCGCGCACCTCGTGTCGTCGGTCCGCGAGGCGCGGGCGCAGGCCGAGCAGCGAAGGCGGCTCGACGCGGTGCGCGACGAGGCGCAGCGGCAGCTCGTCGAGCTCGCTCCGCGCGGCGTGGCGGAGCTCGCCCTTGAGCACGCGAACGCGGAGACCCGATGCGCGGAGTTGGCGCGAGACCTGGACGACGCGCTCGCGTGCAGGTCGGACCTCGAGCGCTGCACGCAGCTTGTCGCGAGCGTGCCGGTCGATGACGCCGAGGCGTCACGCCTCGAGGAGCTCGGCGAGCGGGTCATCAAGCTCGAAGCGCGCGCCTCGTCGGGGGCGCTCCGCGTCACGCTCCGCCCGCTCGCGGCGGTGCGCGTGCAACTCGGCCCGCGTGAGATCGCGCGCATCCTCACGCCGGGCATGGAGGTGCGTCGTTCGATCGCGACGGTCACCACGCTGATGGTCGGTGACCAGCTCGAAGTCGAAATCGACCCGGGCGCCGACGCGCACACGCTCTCCGCGGACCTCGATGGGGCGCGCGCGGCCCTCGTCGAGGCGCTGGCGCGAATCGGCGCCGCGTCCGTCGAGGAGGTGCGAAGCCTCGCGCGTCAGCGGGCGCTCCATGAGGCAGACCGCGCGCGCCTCGAACGCGCGCTCGCGCAAAAGGCCCCGAAGGGCGTCGAGGCACTCTCCGAGGCGCTGCCGCGCAAGCGCGCCGCCGTTGACGCGCTCCGCAAGCGTCTCGACGAGGCGAGGGCCCTCGACGAGCGCGCAGGCAACGCCGAGAGAGACGCGCGCGCGTTCTCGATCACGCCCGCGATCTACGCCACGCTCGACGCGCTCGACCAGCGCACCCTCGAGGCCGAGAGCGCGACGCGACGGCTCGCGGGCCGCGTCGTCTCCGCGGAGGGGGCGCTCGCCGCACGCTGGCAGACGCCGCACGACCTCCTCGACGACGAGGGCGTCGACCTCGGCGCGGCGCGCGTCGAGATCGTGCTCGGCGACGCACCCGTGGGCGTCGAGCTCTCGCTGGTGACGCGGGAGTTCGAGCGCAAGCTCGCCGAATTCGGATTGACTTCGCTCGACGCGACCGTGCGGGCGCATGGCGCGTGGCAGTCGCACCGCGCCGACGTCGAGGCGCTCGAGAGGTCGATCAAGGAGCTGGCGCCCCGAGGGATCCCCGCCCTCGCGTCGGAGGTGGCGGCGATGCGTGCGCGCGTCGATCCGAGCGAGGCGCGCGCAGACCGGGTGGCCCTCGCGGCGCAGGTGGAGCTCGCGCAGAAGCAGCTCGCGGAGGCGGGGGCTGACCTCGCGCGCGAGGAGGCCCGCGCGGCGGCCACGGACCCGATCTCGCGTGCCGCGAATGAGGCGCGAGAGCGCGCCGAGCGAGAGCACGACCAGATCTTCGCGGAGCGCGCGGTCAAGGTCACGATGCTCGAGGCCGAGATCACCGCGTCGCCCGACGTGGTGCTCCGCGTGGCGTTCGAAGAGGCGTCGCAGGGCCGCGTCGCCGCGCGCGCGCGTCACGAGGCCGCTCTCGCCGCGTGGGAGGGGACGATGCCCGACGTGCGCAAGCGGGACCTCGATCGCGCCCGGCGCATCCTCGACGCGCACTCGGCGGCGATCGATGCGAAGAAGCTCGAAATGGTCCGGCTCCACGCGCAGCTCGAAGCGGCGATGCCCGAGGGGCGCTACGAGAAGCTCGCCGAGCGGCGCGTCGAGCTCGATGAGGCCACGAGCGCCCTCGAGCGGATCGAGCGAAGGGCGAAGGCGCTGAAGCTCCTCCGAGAGACCGCCGAGAGCGCCTACGCCGACGCGCAGCGCAAGCTCATGAAGCCCGTGTACGACGAAGCACTCCCGCTCCTGCGACTCGTTCGTCCGGGCACGACCTTCACGATGAAGAGCGACACCCTCGAGCTCGACTCGGTCCATCGCAACGGGATCGAAGAGGAGTTCGGCGACCTCTCGGGCGGCGCGCGCGAGCAGCTCGCCCTCGTGGTGCGCATCGCGCTCGCGCGGGTGTTCGCGGCGCAGGGCAGGCGCTTTCCCCTCGTGCTCGACGACGTGCTCGGGTGGACCGACGACCGCCGACTGCGCGGTGTACTCAACGTGCTGGAGCAGACCGCGCGCGACACGCAGGTGATCTTGCTGACGTGTCACCCCCTCCGGTTCCGTGGGATCGAGGGCGCGACGAACTTCGAACTCAAGGCCATCTGACTCATCGCGTGGGTCGCGCGCGTCGATCCCCGCGGTCCCTCTATCTCGGAGGCGTCGCGACGCTACGGGCGCCCGTTGCGCGCGCGCCAGTCGCGCCAGTAGTCGTCGGCGAGCGTGGTCAGCGCGGCGAGGGTGTAGCGCGTACCCGCCTCGTCGACGACGATCGCCGCATCGGCGCGGAGGAGGAGCGTCCCGCCGCAGTGTTCGGCCTCGCGCGCGGGCTGGTTGCAGACCAGCGCGATACCTTCGCCGCTCGCTTTGCCTTCGAGGATCTCGAGCGGCGGCGAGAAAATCTTCCGAACGTCGCTCCACGTCTCGGGCGACGCCGTGGGGGCCTTCGGCCAGGTCGAAAAGCGCAGCGCCTCCATGCCGCGCAGTCGCACCATGAGGTGCCGAAACGACGGGTCGATCCGCATCGTGAGGTATCGGATCTCGACTCGTAGCGCGAGCTCATCGCCCTCTCGCGCCGCGTCGACGATGACGCCGTCGTGGAGCAGCGAGAAGAGCGTCGCGATCCCCTCGTCGCCCGCGATTTCATGCGCTTCGTGGCGATCCGTCATCGGCGCCCTCAGAGCCCTTCGAAGCGCGCGCCCGTGAGCCGCTCGGACGCTTCCCACAGCGCACGCGCGGCGGCGTCGTCGCGCGCCGACCCGCTCCGTGACGCGAGCGTCGGGGCGCCCCACAGCCACATCGACGGCCCGTAGAACTCGTCGCCCTTCGCGCTCGCGTCGACCAGCGCCCGCACCGTCGGGAGCGCGCCCGCCACGGCCGACTGCGCGAAGAGCGAGTTGCCGAGCGCGTAGGTTCCCGTCGAGAGCGCGCTGTTACCCCACGCGTTCGCCGAGGTCGTGAGGAGGTTCGACGCCGCGTAGCCCGGGTGCGCCGCCGTCGCGATGACGTGGGAGTGCCGCGTCGCGAGTCGCCGCTGGAGCTCGCGCGTGAAGAGCAGGTTCGCGAGCTTGCTCTGCGCGTAGGCGCCCCAGCTCGCGTAACGCCGCTCGCCCATGAGGTCGTCGAGGCGGACGCGTCCGACCCAGTGCGTCCCGCTCGAGACGCTCACCACGCGCGCCGACGGACGCCGCACCAGCAGCGGCAGGACCAGCGCCGTGAGCGCGAAGTGCCCCAGGTGGTTGGTGGCGAGCTGCATCTCGAAGCCGTCTTCGGTGAGCTGTCGCGGCAGCGCCATCACGCCCGCGTTGTTCACCAGCCCGTCGACGCCCTCAGGGAAGCGCCGCGCCATCTCCGCGGCGAAGGCCCGCACGCTCTTCAGGCTCGCGAGGTCGAGCGCGCCGAACTCCGCGCGCGCGTCGCTGCGAGCCCGCCGGATTCCGTCGAGCGCGTCGCGGGCCTTCGACTCCGTGCGACACGCGAGCACCACGCGCGCGCCCTTCTCGGCGAGGACGCGCGCGGCCTCGTAGCCGATGCCGCTGTTGGCGCCCGTGACGATGTACGTGCGATCAGAGAGGTCGGGGATGCTCCCGGTGGTCCAGCGCATGATGCGCGGGTGAGTGCGCCCGGTCGGGGTCGGTCGTCAACCCCTGAGATCGGCGGGTCAACCTCTGAGAAGCGCGCTCAGCGGGAGAACTCCGAGGTCGCGACGCCGGTGCGTCCAGCGGCCACGTCGGCGGCGAACTCCGCGTACGAGTGAAGCTTCAGACCGAGCGCGCGATGGCCGTCGGAGGTGTAGTCGAAGCGTCCCGCGCGCTGCTCGCGGAAGCACCAGAGCACGTGCTCGCGCGGCGCGTCGGGGACGCCCATCTGGCGCATGATCCCGTCGAGCGCTTCGAGGGGGCCGTCGACGTAGGTGATCGTTCGCCCGAAGGCGACCGAGAGCGCGTCGGCCATCTGTGACGGACGCAGCGCCTCGGGGCCCGTGAGGTCGAACGCGCTTCCGTCGAAGCCGTCGCGGGTGAGCACCGTGAGCATCGCCTCGCCGACGTCGCGCAGGTCGATGAGGGGCAGGGGGCCGTCGCCCGCGGGGTACGAGAGGACGCCGTGCTCCATCACCATGGGCGCCGACATCCAGAAGAAGGTCTGCATGAATCCGTGGGGGCGCACGATGGTCCAGCGGAGCCCCGAGGCCTTGAGGTCGTCCTCGATGCGCGCATGGGCGCGGAGGTTGGGGCTGCCCGCGTCGTGGGCGGCGGAGTGGGCGCTGCACTTCACGACGCGCTGCACACCCGCCTCGCGCGCGGCGGCGATGAAGGCCGTCTCGCAAGGCACGAGTCGCTCGTCGGGCGTGCACACGAGGTACGCAGTATCGGCGCCGTCGAGCGCGCGCACGAGCGACGCGCGGTCGCTGAAATCACCGTGTACGGTAGGGAATCCCTGCGCGTCGAGCGCGCTGCGACGGCCCTCGTCGCGGACCATCGCGCGAAAGGGAATCGCCCTCGCGCGCAGCCCCTCGAACACCATCCTACCCGTGTTCCCTGTCGGCCCTGTGACGACGATCATGCGTGTGCCTCCTCTTGCGCCGCGAAGCTGGAGCAACGCGCGCGCCGCACGAGTTTACTGCGCCTCTCGTGGCGCTTCACGACTGCGATCGTGCAGAGCTTCGCACTCCGTTGTGCGACGGGCCGCACAACGGAGGCGCACTCGCACTACTGCCCCAAATGGGTGTGGGCGGCGCACCGAAGGACCCGGCGGCCGTAAGGACGCCGGGGCGTCGCGCTGAGATCGCCCCCGGCGTCGTTACCGCC
>JBPOHC010000358.1:0-14390 GCA_052035985.1 Myxococcota bacterium
TCGCGCTGCTCCCGCTGCACACGATCGCGGCGTCGGGCGTCGCGTCGACCACGACATCGCGCGGCACGTCGACGGGCACATCGGGCGAGACATCCACGGTCACGTCGCGCGGAACGTCCACGGTCACGTCGGGCGTCGCGTCGACGTCGGGGCCTGCGTCCGAGGCGCACACGAGCGGCGGACAGCGCGGGGGATTGCACGACGCAGATCCCTCGTAGTGGCATCCCGGCGGAGGCGCGGCGCACTCGACCTGACAGGTGACGTCGGTCGCGGGCGTGTCGGTGACGGGCGTGTCGGTGACGGGCGTGTCGACCGTGGGCGTGTCCGTGCTGCTCGCGTCGGTCGGCGATGGGGTCGTCTCAGCGCCGCAGCCGACGAGGGCCGCGAGGAGCGCGAGGCACGAGGCGCGATGCGTGGCGGATGACATGGCGGCGAGACCTCCGTAAGCGATGTTCGATCGCGGGGAGCGTACAGCGTTTTCGTGGGCGCGCGGAGCCACGGAGTCCGAGGCGGTGCGCCTCGACCGACGCGCCCTCTGTTACGCTCCGCGGCCATGAACACACCACGACTCCGCGCGGGCCTGACCCGCGCGTTGATGGTCGCGCTCGCCGCTCCGGTGGGCGCCTGCTGCAACGTCACCGAGGAACAATCCACGTTCTCCGAAGGGGGCTACGGCTTTCCTCGGGGATCGACGACGGTGACCTGTGAGGAGGTCTGCACGGCCGGTCCGCGATGCCCCGACGGGACACAGTTCGCGCGATGCTCGATGTCGGGCGACGTCGGCGCGCGCACCGCGACCTGCGTCTTCGAGCGCAGCGACTGCCCCAAACGCCCCGGGGCATGGGGAAGCTGCGGACGTCAGCACCACGCCGCAACCCGCGCGCCCGTCGCCGATTGCAAGGACCCCGTCGGACGCCTCTTCGCATCGATGGCCGCGCTCGAAGCCGAGGCCGTCCCCGCGTTCGAGTGCCTCGCCGCGGAGCTCACCGCGCACCGCGCGCCGCGCTCGCTCGTCCGCGACGCGCGCGCCGCCGTCGAAGACGAGCGCCGCCACGCCCGCGCGATGCGCTCGCTCGCACGCGCCCACGGCGCCGACGCCCCCGCGGTGAGCGCGCCATCTACGGCCCCGAGATCGCGCTACGAGATCGCGCTCGAAAACGCCGTCGAGGGATGCGTGCGCGAGACCTTCGGCGCGCTCCTCGCGATGTGGCAGTCGGAGCGCGCGAGCGATCGACGCGTACGCATGGTGATGCGCGCGATCGCCGACGATGAGCTCCGTCACGCGGCGCTCGGATGGCGCGTCGACGCGTGGGCGCGCGAGGGACTCACCGAAGACCAGCGCACGCGAGTGGACGACGCGATGCGCGACGCGGTGCGCGCGATGCGAGACGCCTTCGACGACCCCGCCCCCGCGGCGAGGGAACGCGCGGGCTATCCCACGCGCGCCGAGGCGCTTCGCATGGTCGACGCGTGCGAGCGCCACGTCTGGCAGGGCGCGTCATGAAGCGCGCGAAGCTCTGGGTGACCGCGGCGCTCGCGCTGGCGCCCGCATCGGCGTTCGCGCAGCGCGACGCGAGGCCGCGCAACGTCGTGGTGATCCACCCGCTCTCGCTGATCACGGGCTACCTCGACCTGGAGTACGAGCGCGCGCTCGGAGACTTCTTCTCGGTGTATGCGGCGCCGGGCGTGATCTTCTCTCGCACGCGGTACCTCGACGGCACGACCTCGCTCGGCGTGTTCTCGGCCTCGCTCGACGTCGGAGGACGCATCTTTCCGCTGCGCCGCTCGCCGTCGGGCTTCTTCATCGACCTGGGCTTCGGCGCCTACGGATCGAACTTCAACGCGGAGTTCCGCGAGCGCGGACTCGGGTGGCGCGGGCTCGTCGGCCTCGGATACACGCTGGTGCTCGGCGGACACTTCGTCGCGTCGCTCGGCGCGGGCGCGCAGTTCACGAGCTTCAAGGCCGACCGCGGCGCCACGGAGTCCGAGGTGTACCCGACCCTGCGCTTCGCCCTCGGCGGCGCGTTCTGAGCGCGTCGGCGGCGACGCGTCGCGGCGACCGCGCGCTACTTCGTCGGAGGCGCGACCGCGGGCTTCTTCGTTCGCCGCCCCTCGGTGGCGTACGCAGAGAACGCGGCCCGGCGCTTCTCGTCGCTGCGAAAGCGAAAGCGCGCCCGCTTGCAAACGAGGCGGTCGAGCGCCGAGAGCGACCAGAACACGCGGTTGCGACGCTCCAGGGCCACGCGCGCGGCCTCCGAGAGCGCGTGCTTCGTCTCATCGCTCGCAGCGTCCTCGCCGCTCGTGGATGGCTTCACGCCCTTGCGTGCCTTGCGAAACGCGTCGAGCGCGGCCTCGACCTCGGCGACGCGGGCCGGCGTGATCTCGGTCCCTGCGAGGTCAACCTCGTGGGCGCGCGAGAGCTTGATGAGCCGCGACGCGTCGGACTCGAGGTCATCGTCGTCGTCGACAGTGCCGATGTCCTCGAGCTCCGCCGCGACCTTCTCGTCGTCGACGAAGGCGTCGAGCGCGCCGTAGAGGTCGTTGCGCCCCGTGAGCAGCGGGCCGCGAGCCTTCGCGACCGCGCCCGTGGCGGTCTCCTTGCGGGCGCTCTGCCATGCCTCTTCGGTCGAGCGCAGCAGCGCCGCGAGCGTATCGAGGCGATCCGCGTCGTTCGCGCTCACCTTCGCCGTCGACAGCGCGTCGTGGAGCGCGCGCACGCTCCCCGCGAGTCCTTCGGCGTGCTTCGCGAGCGAGAGGGCGGGCGCGTCGGGCGCCTTCTGGTCGTTCGTCGCATCAAGCGTGTCGACGAGGTCCACCGGCTTCGCGGCCTTCTTCGGCTCCGCGGCCTTCGCGGTCTTCTTCGGCTTCGCAGTCTTCGGTGCGGTCTTCTTCTTCGGTGTCGCCATCACAATGCCCCTTTCCCACACGAAATTTCTCAACGCGCGGCGCGCACGGTCAACGGGAATCCTTCCCACGCAGACAATTCAGCGCGCCCGCGCGTCGAGTCTTCGTGCACAGGAAGCGCAGTCAGGGACGGGCTCAATCGTCCTCCTCGTCTTCGTCCTCCGTCTCACCCTCGTCGGGGTCGATCCCCGTCGCGAGCTGCCTCAGCTCCTCGGCGGCCGCTCGAACCCGTCGGCGACGGAACACCTCCTCCAGGTACTCGTGCACCTCCACCTCGTCAGGGTGCGTATCCGCCGCCAGGAGAGCTCGCTCCAGCCGCCACGCCGAGCGCTCCGGGCGAAGCACATACAGCCCGAGCCCGAAGCGCTGACACCCCGCCAGAATGTGGCGCCCGTACACGTCGAGGTAGTCATGCGAGAACTCGATGTCCCTCGCCCACTCGAGCACCAGGTACGAGGCGTGGCAGAAGCCCGCATGCGAGGCCGCTTCGAACACCGACGAGAGGCTCCACGAGGCGTTCCAGCGCTTCACCTCGTAGGAGACCACGCGCACGACCGTACCGAGGCCGAGCGCGCTCGGACGCGCGACGACCTCGATCACGTCGGGGTTCTTCCACGCACCACGGCGCTTCAGGGAGCCGACGTTCAACGCGAGCCCGCAATCCTCGCGCTCGCGCAGCAGCTCGCAGAGCGGCTCGTAGAGTTCCTTCTCGCTGTCGACCTTGCCCGTGCCCGCGAACTTCCTGTGGTACTCCGCCTTGCCCTTCGCCGTGATGGAGAGCGTCCGGCTGCCGTCGCTCCCAGACTCGACGAAGCCCTCTCGCTCCAGCGCGCCGCGCACCGCGCGATACGACGGCGGCGCGAGGTTGAGGCAGCGCTGGATGTATTTGTGCGAGAGACGCTCCGCCTCGTACAGCAGCCTCAACACGCGAAACTGATCGCTCGGTCTCCCCATCGTCCCGATCCTCCCTCGGACTACAGGCGCTTCGCGTAGCGAACGAACACGTCGACCACATGCGCGAGGTACGCCCCGTCGCACGGAAGCACCGTGACGCTCCCCCGCGCGGGGATCACCGTCGGATAGCGCGCGGCGACCTTCGCAGCGTCCTCCCAGTAGCTCTCCTTCGGGGTGCCGTGGTGGTGCACGAAGCAGTTGCGGCGGGACCGCACCTCGACGAGGTCCTCCACGTCTGGATCGCTCATCGGGATGCTCGTCGCGTCCTTCACCCGGTCCATGAGTCGCCCGAGCGTTCCTCCGAGCGTCAGCCCGTTGGCGCGGAGGTAGTCGTTCAGAAAGCTCTCCAGTGCTGCGATCATCGCCAGAAACGCGTCGTGTGCGAGTCGCTCCCGGGCGTAGCGATCGATCGCCACCAGGGCGCTGCCGAGCGTGTCTCCCTCGCCGAAGGCCGACGGCATCTCTCGCGGAACCGGGAGGCTCTCATACCTCACCCGGAAGGATCGCTTCGTCAGCGCTCCATGATCGTGAACGAGGTAGCCGACCGCAACGCGCACCCGGTGGTAGTTGGTGAGCGTGTCGCAGAGCCTCGCGCGAAGCTCGTCGACCGTCACGGCTCCTCCGATTGCAGCCGCACGAAGGCTCGCATCATCGGCTGTTGGAACCGCCAGATGCTCTTGTCTCCCTTGACGACGGCACCTCCTGATGGTGCGGCGAGCTTCTTCAGCGCCCAGGCCACAGCCTGCTTGCTCAACGGCAAGCGAGACGTATTCGCGTTCACTCCCAGAGTGAGATCCGCGACGGACATACGCGGTCGGTCTGCCCAGGCGAGGGCGGTGAGCACTCGCCGACAGTTCTCGCCGTTATGCGGCACGCTCGTCGCAAGCTCGTAGCTTTCGCGGAGTTCGTTATCGGCGTCTTTCGCTGCGCGCCGCATCCCATTGGGGAGATCCGCCGTGCGGATGCACGTATCGCCGCGCTCGATCGCCTCCCGTGCGCACCACTTTGCGAGCAGGTGCAGATAGTGGGGAAACCGATCTGCGGTCGTGATGAGTTGGGCTCGGGCGTTGTCGTCGATCGACATCTGCAAGCGATCGAGGCCTGCGGCAAGAATCTCTCGAAGCTCCGCGTCAGGCATTCGATCGAGCTGCACCTGCCGGAGGTTGCGCCCTGTCGATTGGTGTCCCTTCAGCAACTGGTTCGCGTTGTCTGCGACCCCGACGACGACAAGGTGGACGTTTGGACACTGGTCGGAGAGCATCTTCGCGAGGTGCGCCAGGTCCTCCAGCGTCTGCGGTTCCTCGATCAGATCGACCTCGTCGATCACCACGGTGAACGTTCGATCCTTAGGGAGCATCTGCTTCAACACCCCACGGTCGACCGCCGAAAGCGGGTACGGCGTCCCCCTCACATGAACCCGTGAGTCTGAGTGGTCGAACACGATCTCCGCGGGACGCACCGACGCGAGCTCGCTCGCAATCCCGACGCACACCTTCGGCATGGTCGTGCTCTTCTCGCACTGGAACACCACGCGGTCTCCCGAAGCCATGGAGCGCGTGCCGACCATCGCGAGGCTCGTCTTACCGACCCCTCGCTCCCCGTAGATCACAACGTGCAGTCCCGACGACCTCGCCACCTCCTCGACGCGCTGCAGTTGCTCGGCCCTCCCGCGAAACTCCGATGCGTCTTTGATCGGGCTGTGCGGTGAAAACGCGGTGTCCATCAACGCGAGTCGATCGATCGTCATTTCACTCCCCTCGTCGCACGCTGCGCGTCGAGCAAATCAAGCACCATCATCTTCGTGCGGTACATCCCGAACCTCTCCATCTCCCGCTCCTTCACAGAGGGAAACGCCTCCATCACATGATCAACCTCGTGCGCGTCGAGCCCGAAGAGCTCTCCCGCTACGATCGCCTCGATCTCCGCGACCAGTCGCAGCCTCGCCTCTTCATCGGTCGCACCGGGCGGTGCGCCATCATCGGCCACCTGCTCGACCCAGCCATCGCTTGCCAGCTCGTTCCACAGCGGGATCATCTCAGGCCCCGTGCACACGAGCCGCAACACCCTCGGCACCAGCGCCTTCGCGCGCGAGTCATCCTTCACAAACCGCGGGAAGGGGAGACTGTCGAGCAGACCGAGCGCCACAGTGAGACTTACCTTCATGCGCACAAGGAAGTCGATCGCGAAGCTGTTCGCGACGGCGAGCCAGAGCAGCAGGTCCACCAGCGGGCGGTCGGAGCGCATCAGCACCGAGGGCACCTTTGCCCCTGCAATTGTCCCCTTCGGAATGATCGTCGCGACGAGGGCTCGCTCGTTGGTAGGGCTCGCGACATCACAGAAGACCGCGCGATATTCGTCGATCCTCGTTCGGGCCTTCGCGGGCACCTTGTCCCTCGACACGTACCACTGCGGTTGCACGCCCTTGTTCGGATGACCGAAGGGGAGATCCTCCCACACCGCAGAGCGCGCGGTTCCCGAGCGATAGCCCTTCGCGCGGTGATCATACTGAGCGACCATGCGCCCCTCGTAGTGCGGGAGTCCACTCGGGTCGTTCGTAAGGAGCTGCTGCACATGGCCGCTCTCCAGTTCGCGGAGGTATTCGCGCTGCGCAGCACCCGAAACCTTCTCGCCGAGCTTTGGCCAGCGCGAATACATCTTCTTCGCGATGTCGATGTCGCGTTGGCTTCGGAACTCCATCACCGCGAGCGCTTCGGGCGAGAACTCTCGCACCATCGACACGGGCAGCTTCATGGTTCCACCCGCCAGCGCGAAGCGCAGCGCCTCGGGCGAGCGAATCAGGAACGCCGCCTCCAGCGCAGCGGTCACTCCCCCACGGCGCGCTGAATAGATCGCGAACTTCAAGCGAGTGTCAGTGCCCTTGAACCACACCTCGCCGGCGTTTTCGAAGCCGAGCAGCAGCTCCCAGACGCACTTCGTGAAGAGGGTCTCTCGCAGCGCCATGCTGTTCGCGCCCGAGTAGAGGCCCTCGGGAACGACCTGCGCCGCGCGCCCGCCGGGGCGCGACACGGTGAGCGCCAGCTCGACGAACATCCGGTAGACGTTGAAGTCCCCCTTGCCGAGGTTGCCCGGCGCGAACATCGTGAATCGCCCTGATTCCTTCAGAAAGAAGGCCGTCGCGAAGAGGCCGCGGCGGTGATCGCGCCACTCCTCGGCCCGTGAAGGGCTCTTGCAGAGCTCCGCGATGGTGACCTCCTGCTCGGCCTTCGTCTGAAAGCGGATCTTCGGCTCGAAACGAGAGAAGAACTCCTTGGTGTCGGGGCTGAGCGTGTCCCACGGAGGGTTGCCCAGCATGAGGTCGAAGCCCCCCGCGCTCCCTTCGCCGAACACCGAGGGAAAGGCCAGTTGCCAGTGGAACAGTCCGTACCGCTCGCGCAGCCGCAGCACCTCGTCGCGCACTGTCGGAGACAGCGCCGTGAGGTCTGCGCGCGCGGCCTGCCAGATCGCGTCGGTGATCACCCGGTCGCGAGTGTCCTCACGCTTCTCGACGAGGAACGCGGCGCACCACGCGTCGGCGAGGAGCCGCTGCGCCTCGTAGCCCTCTGACGCCTCCAGGCGCGCGTGTCGCAGCTCCTTCTCGCGCACGTCGCCGAGAGTTCCATCGCCCAGTCTGTCGATCTGCGCGCTCTCTCTCGCCAGCTCGCGAAGCGCCGACGAGGCATCACCCAGCCGCGCGCCGAGGTCGAGCTGACGCATCGTCCTGTCGGCCGCGACGCTGCGCTTGTTGGCCTTGCGAAACGCGCTCACGACCGCCTTGTCGTCACCCTCCAAGGCTTCGAACACCGCATCGGGAACGCCCTTCGCCATGAGCTCGTGGGTCGTGCCGAGGAGCGCGTTGCCCTGGCGGATGTGCGCGTCGAGGAAGCTCAGCGGCCTCCCCGGCTCGATCGCTTCGAGCCAGAGCGAGACCTTGCAGAGTTCGACCGCCAGCGGGTTGAGGTCGACGCCGTAGATGCAGCGACCGACGACGTCGCGGAGGGCGTGGCGCGTGGCTTCGGGCGAGGGCTCCTCATCGCCGGTGCGCACCGAGGCGACGCGCTTCGCGATGCGCCGCGCCGCGGCCACGAGAAAGTGCCCCGACCCGCAGGCGGGGTCGCACACCTTGAGCGCGAGCAACGCCCCTTCGGGATCCTTCTCCCGCGCCGCGGCGTCGAGCAGCGGATCGAGGGAGGCGTCGAGCAGGCACTCCACCAGGGTCGAGGGCGTGTAGTAGCTCCCCGTGCCCTTGCGCTCGTTGCCGCCGACCTTCTCCAGAACGAAGGTCGCGGCCTCTCGATGGAGCTCGGGTTCGAGCTCCATGAGCCCCTCGTACACGCTCCCGAGCTCATCGGATTCGAGCGCCGCCCAGTTCACGGGGCGTCGCACGCGGCTCTCCGTCGTCCAGCAGAGCTCGCGCACGGCCTCGTAGAGGTGCTCGTTGGCGAGCTCGCAGCCGCGGAGGTGGGCCAGCGCCTCGGGGCGCCAGAGCCAGCTTCCGAGGCCCGGCAGCGCGAGCCTCGGCTGCCCGACCTCAAGCGAATCGAGCACGAGCATGAGGCATCGCCACGCGTCGCCGTGGGGTCCGCTCTGGCGCCGGTTGGCGAGGCGACGGAGGCGCGCGGTGCTGTACCACTTCGCGTAGCGCTCCCTCGCCTCGTGAGGCGCCGCGGGGTCGAGGAGCAGCGAGCGGTCTTCGGCCACGAGCACGAAGATCAGCCGGTAGGCCAGGCGGAGGAGCTCGCGATAGAAGCCCCGGCGATCGAGTTCGCCCGACGCGAGCGCCGCGTGGAGGCCCTTGTTGGCCGGGTGCGCGAGGAGCCCGCGGCCGAGCGCGACGAGGGCCTTCTGCACCCCGTCGCGGAGCCGCATGAGCGCGGGGACGCCGTCGGTCTGCGCGGTCTGGAACCAGCGCTCGATCAGCCACGACTCAGCCGTCGGGCCTTCGAAGCGGCTCTGGTGGCACACGAGCCAGAGCACGCTGAACTCGTGAAAGAGGTTCTCCTCGAAGATCGTCTCGAGGTCGAACTCGACGTAGGCCTGACGGGCGAGCGCGTGGTGGTCGCGCAAGAGCCGCAACTGGAGACCGTTCGACAGAACGGCCCAGAGGAACTCGTCGGCCCGGTTGAGCATGGCCTGCACGAGCCCGTGCGGCGCGGCATCGGAAGCGCCGACGACACCCTTCGTCCGTCGATCGAGCGGAACGCGCGCGCCGAGGAGGTGGATGGGGACGCGCTCCCATCGGTGCGAGATGGCGAAGCTGCGCCCCTCGTGCTCGTAGGGCTGCGCGGCCTGGAGCCTTCCGAAGCCGAGCTCCGAGAAGAGCGGCAGGAGCCAGCGCTCTCGCGTGACGCGCACCGCGGGGTCTTCGGGCGGCAGCTTCGCGAGGGCCGCGCGGAACGACGCCCATACGCCGGTGAGCTTCGCCCACGAGCGCGAGATCGCGTCCGAGAGGCGCTCCCCCTCGACGAGGTGATAGTCCTGCGGAGAGAGCCCTTCGCCCTTGCGATTGCTGGCGAGGCGCTCGAGCAGGTCGCCCGAGAGGAGCGCCCCCTGGGTCGTGATGGCCTTCAACGCGCCGCGGGTGGTCATCGTCGCTTGCCTCGCGCCTTCGCCGCTCGCGGGGGCGCCTTCGGAGCGTCGGCGTCCTCCGCGGCGATCGAACAGTTGTCGACCGCGTCTCGCAGCGCCGCGAGAAAGGGGGCGAAGCTCACCGGGCAGCGCGCAGCGACGACGTCGGGGTCGGCGCTCTCGGCGATCGTCGCGAAGACCTCCGAAGAGATCTCCGTCTTCGATTCGAGGCCGAGCGCACGCGCCAGCGCATGCTTCGGATAGTCGCTCTTCGGATCGTTCTTCGCCCCCCAGAGGTCTTCGGGCCTCGCGGGGACCTTCGCCGGGTCGCCGCCCGCCTCTTCGATCGCGGCGGGGTCACCGAGCGCCCAGGCTTCGAGCATGCGAAGCGGAACACCCCCGATCGCAACCACATCGCGGAGTTCTGGGTCTTCTTCGCGCGCGATTTCGAAGCCCTTCTCGATCGACCCGGTCAACGTCTCGTGAAGGCGTCGGGCCTCGCGCGCGCTCGCCCGGACGCCTTGCTCCTTGTCGGTGTCAACGAGGTACACCAGGGCGCGAGCCCCCGACTGGTACGCCGCGAGCGCGAGCGCCGCGCGGGCGCGACGCCCTTGAACCTCCTCGGGTTCGACGAGCCCCTTCACGAGAATGGTCGCGTACTTCTGCCCTTCGAATTCGAGCGGGAGGTCTTCACCCGCGATCTTGCGCAGCAGCGGTCGGAGGTAGCCCTCCGCCTTCGCTCCGGTGGTCTGGTACTGCGCCTCTCGGGAGAGGGCGCCGAGCTCCGAGGGACCTTCTCCCACGAGGAACACCTTGCAGGCGCGCGTGCTCACGAGGCCGCTCCTCCAAACAGGCGGTCCTCGCCGACGTTGAACCAGAGCTCGCCGAGCTGGAGGTGCCGCGCGAGACGTTCGAAGTTGGTCGCTTCGGTGAGCGCCGTGGCCTGCGCCACACCGCTCGCGTCGCGGTGCACCACCACCACCTGCTTCGGATCACTCACGTAGTTGAGCGCGATGGGGCTGTGCGTGGTCATCACGACCTGCGTCGCCCCGGCGGCCTCGTCGACGAGCGCCTGGAGCATCGACACGACACCTTCGAGGAGCCGCGGGTGGAGCCCGTTCTCGATCTCGTCGAAGAGCATCAGCGAGGGCAGCGGCTTCACCTCGTGAAGAGCCGCCACCGTGATGAGCCTCAGGAGCCCGTCGCTCACCTGCCTCGCGTTGAAGGGCACCGTGCGCTTGCCCCAGCGCTCGTGCGCGATGAGGTTGCTCCACCCGTACTTGCCGCGCTTCACCTGGAGCTTCACGAGCCGCGGATAGTGAGCCTTCACACGCTCCGTGATGCGGTCGAGCGCCTTCGCATCGCGCGCCCCGATGCGACCGAGATAGCCCGCGAGGCGCTCGCCCGAGGTGCCGAGTTCGTCGGCCCCCTGCGACGACCTGCGCAGCACGCGCGGGTCGAGAAAGTAGTACCCGCGGATGCTCCGCGCCCAGGCGGCAACGCGCGTGAGTTCGGGGTACTTCGTCGCGTCTCGCTTCGTGTCGACCGTCGCGAGCCACGACGAGGTGAGCGTCTGCGTCACCTTCTCAACCTCATCACCAGCAGCCACCCGGTACATCGAGCGACCTGTGCGAGACGCCAGCACACGCCATGATTCGTCTTCTCGCGCGAGGACATTCTCTTCCGCCACGCCAGGACGTCGTCGCGTCTCGAGCTTCATCGACCAGAAGATCGGCGCGATACCTTCGAACGCGAGCTCCACCTCCACCCCGAAGCGCTTCGATTCCGAGAGCAGGTGCGGCAGGTCGCCGTACTCCCAGCCGTTCGCGTCGAGATGCTCCTTGAGCGAGCCGCGGGTGAGTCCGCCGAGGAGGTCGAGCGCGTGGAGAAAGGTGGTCTTGCCGCTCCCGTTGGGGCCGACGAGCACGGTGAGGGGCTGGAGCTCGACGCGTCCGGTCGATTGGTACGCCTTGAAGTTGTCGAGCTGAACCGAACGGATCATCGCGCGATCTCCCCTGCCGATACGACCGGCAGGTACACATACACCCCGAGCACATCGACGGGCAGCAGCGGTTCGACCGTGAGCCCTCGCACGATCTCTCCGCCCGCCTTGCGCACCCTCCGATGCGCGACGCGCAGCGCCTCGGCGCGCTCTCGCGCGAAGGCTTCGAGGGTGGGGCGCATCCCGGGCAGCGCGGCGATCAGGCGCACGAGCCTTGGCCGCGCGAGGTCGGGCGCGATGTTCCCATCGGGCTGAGCGTCGAGGAGCGCCTCGACCTCTGCGTCGGGGAGCCACTGCGGCGCGTCGGGCGCGCCTCGCCAGCCTCGGAGGCACAGCTCCTCCGCGAGCAGCTCTCTCCGATCGCCCTTTCTCGTCGGCGTCACGAGGTGAACGCGCAGCCGGAGGAGCAGCAGCGAAGTCTGCGCGGCGACGGCCCGCGTGCGGATCACGCCGCAGCGCTTCGCGATGCCCTCCTGCTTCGCGTCGAGCGCGGTCTCGACCACGTACGCCGAGAGGCCGTCGACGACGGGGTGCGTGCGCGTCAGGAGCTCGGCGCCGACGGGGTTCGGCGGCGCGAAGACCGCGGAGAAATCGTCTCGCTTCCCCATCGCGTCGCGCGCTCCGCGAGGGAGTTCACCGACGAGGAATCGTGGCGGCTTCGCGGTGGTCACCGCCCCGCCGAGCGCCGGAACCGTTCTGCGCATGAAGCGCTCGACCAGCGCGGCGTCTCCGATCGCGCGACGCGTGGCGTCGAGCTCGTCGCGCACCTCGTCGAGCTTGATGCTCCCCTGGGCGAAGAGCGTCCGCGTGCGGCTCTCTCGGTCCGCCGCGGCCTCCCAGCGCACCGTGAGCTCAGACTCCTTGTCGCGGAGAAAGGGGAGCGAGAGCTGGTCGTCGGTGGCGCCCTTTCGGAGCAGCGTGCCCTCGAAGAGCGCCTCGACGAGCGCGTCATTGTCGACGGGCACCGGCACGCTCACGCCGAGGCGCTTCTGGATCGCGCGGTGTCGGCGCACGATGACGTCGAGCACGAGGCCGTCGACGGGGTTGTCCTTGCCGTAGAGGAGCAGCGCCCGCACGCGCGGCGAGGGCTGGTTGTAGCGATCGACGCGCCCCTCGCGCTGCTCGAGCCTCGTGGGGTTCCACGTGAGGTCGTAGTGCATGACCGCGTCGAAGAGGTTCTGGAGGTTGATCCCTTCGCTCAGGCAGTCGGTGCAGACGAGCACGCGCCGGGGGTGGGCTGACATCCCCTCGATACGAGCCTCTCGCTCGTCGGGGCCAAGCTCCCCTGTGATGGCCTCGACGTGCACGTCCTTGAGCCGCTTTCGAAGCGCCTCGGCGAGGTACGCCACCGTCGGAATGAAGCGGCAGAAGACCACGAGGTTGAAGCCGTCGCGGAGGATGCTCTGGACGAGTTCCACCGCCTTGGCGAGCTTGGCGTCCTTCGCGCCTTCGAGGGCCTCGACCTCCCGCGCGAGGGCGAGGAGGCGCTTGCGCTCCGGGCTCTGCCCTTCGCTCTCCGCGTCGCCTCCAGGGGGAGCGTCGCTCCCTTCGGCGCTGTCGTCGTCCTGGTCGAACACCGCGCGGCGCCCACGCTCGTCGGGGTCGTCGTCGTCTTCGACGCCCGCGGCGCGCGTGCGGAGCGTCGCCACGGCCGCGCGCGGGCTCGATGAGAGCGCTCGCAGGAGCGCGAGCGCGGCCCACCATCGCACGCGCTGGCGACGGCGATCGAGGGCGTCGTCGTAGATGCGCTCGCGGCACCAGTCGAGCACCTTGCGGAGCACCTCCCGGTACGCAGGCGTGAGCTGGTACCAATCCTCGGCGACGTCGCGCTCGGGGAAGGGCGTGTCGGTCTTGAGGTAGGCCCGCAGGTCCGCGCGCCGACGCTGGACGAGGAACTCCGCGAGGAGCTCGCGATCCTTCTCGCGCGCATCACCCGAGAGGTCTTCGGGGAGCGAGGCGAGGCGCGGGTCGAGCAGCGCGAGGAGCGAGCGAAACCCGCGATCGTCACCGCTGTGCGGCGTCGCGGTGACCAGCACGATGTGACGGTTCGGATCGCGCGCGAGCTGCGTCAGGAGCTGATGCCTCTGCTGCGCCCCGCGGCTGCCGTTGACGTCGGCGCAGCCGTGCGCCTCGTCGACGATCACGAGCTCGGGGCAGGTGCGGAGGAAGGTGTGCCTCCGCTGCTCGCCCTTGATGTAGTCCATCGACACGACCACGAAGGGGTGCCGTTCGAAGAGCGACTGACCGTGGCCGAGGTCGCGCTCGAGGCGCGACGCAGTGCCCGCGAGCACGGCCACCGCGTCGAGATGAAACTGCTCGCGCAGGGCGCGGCGCCACCCCTCGGCAAGGTGCGGCGGGCAGAGCACCGCGACGCGCTCGATCTCCGCGCGGTCGAGGAGCTCGCGCGCGATGAGGCACGCCTCGATGGTCTTGCCGATGCCGACGTCGTCGGCGATGAGCAGTCGCACCGTCTTCTGCCGCAGCGCCATGAGCAGCGGAACGAGCTGGTAGGGGCGCGGCTCGACGCCGATGCGGGCGAGGGAGCGAAACGGCCCCGCGCCCGCGCGAAAGCCGAGGCGAACGGCATCGCGCAGCGTCGCGCACGCGCGGTGATCGCCGAGGTCTCTCGTCGGATCAGGCGGCGCGAAGCTGACCGGCGTGACGGGCTCCAACACCGTGTCGACGCCGGTGACCTCGTCGTCGGTGCCGCCGAGGGGGCGAAGCATGAGGAGCTCGGGCTCGGAGCCCGGGAGCACCACCCACTCGCGCCCTCGCGCTCGCACGAGCGAGCCGAGTTCGAAGCTCACGTCGCGCCTCCGCGCCCGAAGACCGAGGGATAGCTCGCGACGAGCGCGCCCCAATCGGCGGCGTGGTGGAACCTCAGCGGGGTGATCCCCCTGTCATCGAGCATGGCGTCCTGCTCGGCGTCGCGCGCCCTCTGGTGATCCTGGTCGTGGAGCGGCCC
>JBPOHC010000478.1:0-3566 GCA_052035985.1 Myxococcota bacterium
GACGATCGTATCCACGGGGCACCCGGCGGGTTCGGAGATTCAGCAACCCCGCCCTCGCACGGCTCTGCCCCATCTTCAAGCCGATCCAGGAGCTCCGGGGACCGTGAGCACGATCGGAAACACACCCCATTCAGCGACGTTTCCGATCATCTCGCTCGCTCCCCAGGCGGACACGCAAGAGCTGGCCGCATTCGTGGTGCGAGCGCCCAGTCCCGACGAGGTGTTGCAGTACGATGTAGAGTCCTGGGTCCCGCTCGCTGCGGCAAGCCATTCTTCTCCTGTCGGAAGACGCTTCCCATTCGCTCGACACAGCTCTTGGGCTTGGAACCACGTCACCGAAACCGAAGGAGAGACACCTCTTTGACTCCATGCTGCCAGCACAGGAACAGTTGACGCTGGATACCATTGACCGTTGGGTGGAAGTGCCGACGAGCTCGGAGACACCGCCCCCTGAACATCTCGAACGACAGCTTCGTAACGATCGATCCAGAAGGCAGTGGCACCGCTTCCGACACGAACAACCTCGTCGATAGGATTGGAAGCCGGACCTCGGACGCAGAGCCGTCGCACTCGTTCCTCCGAGAAACCATCAACACTGGGGGTAATGACGCGGTCATACCCGACCGGACAGTCCGGCGTTCCGTACTGATCGGCATACCGCGCGTACGGCACGGGATTGATCGCGGATCGAGGAGTCTCCGGCAGTAACACGCCGCCGTCTGCGCTGTTCGTGACCGTCGTCGTCACCCAGACGTTCTCACCGTTGAAGAGCCCCCGACATGTGTCGATCGACACCTCCGCCGAAAACGAATGCGTCGCTTCGGTGTAGCCCACGTCTGTACTCGGCACGGTGATTGGGCCACACGACAGAGGCGCCGTCCCCGCGATCTGTCCTCGATAGAATCGGAATGTCAGGCTCGGCGTTGTCACCCCTGGCGGCAGCATGAGCGACCCCGCGACGGTGAGCGACGTCCGCGTGTGCCCGCCTCGCTCGCCCTCCCGCGCCATCGCCGCGTGCACCGCCACGAACACGCACACCCCGAGGATCACCCCGTGAAGGAGCATCCGTCCCAGGAGCTTCCCCCAGCTCTGCTTCGTCACCATCATCGCTTCGACTCCCTCACCGGAAGAACGCTTCGATCCTCGTCCCCGCGTCGTTGTCGCCCCGAATGCTCCCGTGCCACACGAAGTGCGCGTTGATCGACGTCGCGCCGGAGCTGCCCGTCACCACACCGCTCACGAACGTGTACGTGATCGACGGCGTCACCGTGCCACCACCATCCGTCGCATCCCGCGCGACATCGGCGCTTGCGTCCGTCGCATCGCTCGTCACATCGGCGCTCGCATCCATCGCGTCGCTCGCAGCATCCATCGCCGCGTCGGCCGCATCCCCTGTCACGTCTGCGACCGTCACGTCCTCGTCGCCGCCTGCATCGCGCGCATCGACGCTCACATCGCCCGCGCCGTCCGCGTTGACCACATCGCTCCCAGCCCCCGTGTCCGCCGTGTCGACGCTTGGAACGTCGTCTCGCCGCGGGTTCACCTCATCGGGATCCTTCGGGCAACCCGTCAGCACGCAGAGCGCGCACACGAGCATCGCCCCTCGTGTCCTCATGCTCCTCCTCCTCGCTCGCGGGAAAGCTCCCCGCGCCATCAGAACCTTCCACCGCACGACACGCCGAACGCTCCGGGGCCCGGTCCGCACGACACCAGACTCGCGCGGCGCTCCGCTCCGCCTGACGACGTCGCGAACAGCAGCGCCGAGGTCACGCCGAACGCCGCGGCCGCGCCGAAGCCCGCCCAGGCCACCGGGCCCATCGTCGAGACCGTGCTCCACGCGCCGGGACAGTTCTCCCGACGCGGACGCCCGTTCGGCGCGAAACACTGGCTGTCATCGTTCCACGTCGAGAGGTCGCCGAGGTAGAGCCCCATCGCCACGGCCCCGACGCCGAGCGCCGCCACCGCAACTCCGCCGCTCACCCAGGCGAGCGTGCGTCGCGTGTTTCCGCTCGATGCTTCTCCGCACGAGAGCGTGACCGACTCGCGCAGGGTCGACTCCGCGGTCACCGTGACCGAGCGCGTCGTCGCAGCACACCCCGCCGCGCGCAGCGTGAACGTCACCGCCCCCGCCACCACACGGAACCGCCGCTGTGTGGGCCAGCGTCCGAGCACCTCGCCCTGCACCACCACTTCGGCGGCAGGACCGTCGCCCGAGAGTTCCAGCGTCGCGAGGCGCGCGGAGGCGCGGCTTCGCGCGGTCTCCAGGTCACGACGGTACGACTCGATCCACGGATCGCTCGGGCCCGAGAGGGCCTGACCGAGATGAACCTCCGCGTCGACGAAGCGCTCCATCGCGCCCTCCGCGAGGCCCATTCTGCCGAGCGCCCGCGCGCCGCCGCAGAGCGCGTACGCGCGACGAAAGCGATCGAGCGCCTCGGCGTTGCGTGATTGCGACCGCAGCGCGACACCCTCCGTCTCGAGCCGCTCGGTCTCGGCCGCCTGCGCGCACGACGTCTGCGCCGTTGCAGGAAGCGACGCCAGCAGCGCCGCGAAGCTCACGCCCCCTGTCGTGATCCATCGCCTCGGGTCACTCATCGGTTAAAAAACTCCTCGTGGTCCTCGGTGGGCCGCGTCGGCATCGGTGGAGGTGGTGCGACCACCGCGGGAACCGGCCGCTCGACCGGCGTCACCCGAGGCGCGACCTGCGCGACCGGCTGCGCGCGAAGATCCATCAACACGGGCTGCACGCCTCCACGCGTCGCGCCGTGAGCGGCCGCATGCCTCCCCCCACGCGCGGAGGGCTGCACCGACGGTGTTGCTCGCGCGACGGGCGCGGCCACCGCCACAACCTGCGGAGCGCTCTCGCTCGGAGGCGGCGCGACGGGTTGCGCCACGGACGTCGGAGCCACGGGGGTGATGGGCGTCGGACGCACCGCCGCGTCGCGCGCCATCGTGGCCGCGTGATCGCTCTGCGCACCGATCCGCATCGCGGTGAGCACGCCGACGGTGAGGAGCGCGCTCGCCGCGAGCAGCGCGGCCAGGGTCGCGACGCGCGAACGCTGCGACTTCTGGGGAGGCGCGTCGACCACGCTGATGCTCCCTCCGAGCGTCGTCGGGCGCGCGGTCCGCCCGTGCTCGGGGAGGGTGCTCGCGTTCTCGTCGATCGTCGTCGCGGCGCGCAGAGGGATCGACCCCGGCGCGACACCGAAGCGGCTCGCATAGCGCTCGCGCACGCGCTCGTCGGCCAGCGGGAGGAGCGCGAGGCCGACCTCTCGCACCGCAGGGAATCGTTCGCCGATCGCGGGCTTGAGCATCCTCGCGACGACGCCTTCGAACTCGGGCGACAGGTCGGGGCGCCGCACGTGCATCGGCTCGTAGCGCCCCGCCTGGGTCTTCACCGCGCGGGCGACGAAGTTCTGCTCGTCCTCGACCATGAAGGGGAGCTGCCCCGTGGCGCACACGTACGCGATCACGCCGAGCGAGAACTGATCGCTCGCGGGCGTGAGGTTCTTCACGCCGCCCCACTGCTCAGGGCGGGCGCATCAAATACGCTTGAGTTTCGCGGA